>JANMMH010000635.1:0-17541 GCA_031373055.1 Rubrivivax sp.
GCCTGGGGCGCCTTGGGCATGGGCATGGCCACGCGGCAGATCCGCGACCGGCTGGCCAGTCGCCCGAGCTTCCAGGCTGCCCTGTCGGCGGCGTCGCAAGGGCGCTTCGTTCCCACGCCGGGTGGCGTGCTGATCCTCAACGCGCAAGGCCAGGCCATTGGCGCCGTGGGTATCAGCGGTGACGCGTCGGACAAAGACGAGTTCTGCGCCATCGAAGCCATTCGTGCGGCGGGCTTGACGCCCGAGCCGCCCGCGCCCGCTGCGAATTGGAAGGAAGCCGGCTTGTGATCCAGCGGCGGCGGCAACGCTCAGGTGCCGCGACCCCACAGCCCGCAATAGCGACGCGCCACAAACTGCAGGTTGGTGGCGTAGCCGGGCCAGCTTTCGTATTGGGGCAGCTTGAAGTCCCTTTCTGCCGCGTCCCAGCACTTGCCTTCCTGCGCCAGCTTCTTCATTTCAGCGGAGGCGTCTTGCAAAAACTGGAGCTGGTCCTGCACGTCTTTCTTGGTGCCCAGCCGGTCGCCTGGCCCGGGGTGGCCGGGGATCAATCGGTCCCAGTCGAGCGCCAACACGCGCTTCATAAACGATTCGGTTTCCAGCGGGTAGAAGTCGATCATGCCGCGCCCGGGCACCGTGCCCACCGGCAGCGTGTCGACCACGAAGATGATCTTCTCTTTGGGCAAGCGCATCACCAGCGTCGAGTCCGAATGGTTCAGCCCGTGGTAGCTCAGCTCCAGCGTGGTGCCGCCCAGCGTGATGCTTCGGCCCTGGTCGCTGACCGCTTCGTCGGGCACGACGGTGTGCGGGTCTTTCAACATCGCCAGCCGGGTCTTGGCCACGTGGTGCGCGACCACGGTGGCACCCGCATCCTTGAACACCTTACCCCCGGCGATGTGGTCGAAGTGGTGGTGGCTGTAGATCAAGAACTTGACCGGTTTGTCGGTGACCTTGCGGATCTCGTTGAGGTAATCCTGGCCGCCGGTCGGCCGGCCGTAAGCCACGGGGTCGGTGGCGATCACGCCGTCCGCGGTGACCACGAACATCGCTTGATGCGCACCGTTGCGGAAGATGTAGACGTTGTCGGTGCCTTCCACTTTGGTGGTGGCAATCTGCGCGCGCGCGGGTTGCTGAGCTTGTGCCGATATGCACACGGCAAGCAGTGCGCCGACCATGAGTTTGAGAACGCTGTTTTTCATGTGGATCATGTGAGTCATGTGAAATCGCTTCCTTGGGTTGACGATGCACCGGCCGCGCCCGCAGGGCCCATGGGCAACGACATCCACCGCATCGCATTGCGGATCGTGCGTGACCATAGCTGCGAAGCACGTCATGATCAAATGATCCACCGCTGGCGCACGGGCCTTTGCGTTCACCCGCCCCCGCTTCGCCAACGCCTTTGCTCGAGCCGGGCCATCGTGGTTTGCGCTGATGACCCCCACAGCCGCGCCGGCTGCGGCGATAGGACGCGTCCATCGCGCACCAGGCTGCGGCTGTTAGTGTTGTCCCCATGACTTTCAAGCGAGGTAAATCATGCGTATGAACCGAATCAAGTTGCTGTGCCTGGGCCTTGCCGCGCTCTGGCTGGCCGGCGGTTGCTCGCCCATGGCGCAGCGTGTTGAAGGCGCGGCGGCCGGCAGTGGTGGGCCGCGTTATGCCGTCGACGCGACCTGGCCCCAGCCGCTACCCAACAACTGGATCCTTGGCCAGGTGGCGGGCATCGCAACGGCCGCAGACGACACGGTGTGGCTGATCCACCGCCCCGCCTCACTCACCGAAGACGAGCGCGGCGCAGCGCTGACGCCACCACGCTCGAAGTGCTGCACGGCCGCGCCACCGGTGTTGCAGTTCGACCGCCAGGGCAAGCTGCTGCGTTCCTGGGGCGGCAAAGGCGCGGGCTACGACTGGCCCGCCAACGAACACGGCATTTACGTCGACCCCAAGGGCGACGTCTGGGTCGGTGGCAACGCCAACACCGACCACATGCTGCTCAAGTTCAGCACCGAGGGAAAGTTCTTGATGCAGATCGGCAAACCCGGCGCCAGCAAAGGCAGCAACGACCCCGAACAGCTCGGCCGCCCGGCGCACATGGAACTCGACGTCGCGGCCAACGAGCTCTACGTGGCCGACGGCTACGGCAACCGGCGCGTGATCGTGTTTGACGCTGCCAGCGGTGCCTACAAGCGTCATTGGGGCGCCTATGGCAAGCGCCCCGACGACACCAAGATTGCCGACTACAACCCGCAGTCACCGCAGTTCGCCAACCCCGTGCACTGTGTGCGCCTGACGCGCGACAACCTGGTCTACGTGTGCGACCGCATGAACAACCGCATCCAGGTCTTCAAGAAGAGCGGCGAGTTCGTGCGCCAGTTTGTCTTCGACCCCGAGACCCGCGGCTCGGGCTCGGTGTGGGACCTGGTCCCCTCGGAAGACGCCAGCCAGCGCTATCTGCTGGTGGCCGACGGCACCAACAACGAAGTTCGCATCGTGCTGCGCGCCAACGGCGAGGTGATAGGCAGCTTCGGCCGGCCCGGTCGCCAGGCGGGCGACTTCCACTGGGTGCACAACATCGCCATCGACTCGCAGGGCAGCGTGTACACGTCGGAGGTCGACACCGGCAAACGCGCGCAACGGTTCGTGCGCGTGCCCTGAGCACGCGAGCCCGGTGCAGCCGAATGCTTGGCTGCGCACGCGGGCGGCGTTACGTGCTGGCGTCGACCTTCAATGTCGATCGCGCCTGGTCGGCCACGACGGAAGCCGTCCGCAGGTAGTGCGACTCCAGAGCCAGCACGGCAACATCCGCGCGCCCCTCGATCACGGCCTCGAAGATGGCCACATGCTCGGCGTGTTCGTCGCGGCGCGTGAAGGTCTTGCCGGCAGCGACTTGGCGAAACCGATAGGACTCTTCAGCCAGGCTGTCGCAAAAGCCTCGCAGCCAACGCGACGGGCAGCGCGACAGCAAGGTTCGATGGAAGTCCCGGTGCAGCGTTTCCCAGGCCGGGTTGGTGACGTAGCTGTCGCTCGAGAGCGAGCGCGGCGTGCGCGACAGGCGGTGCACCAGCAGCACGAGTTGGTCTTCGAGCTGCGCGTCGCGCCTGTCGATCGACTCGCGCAGCGCGATGCTCTCCAGCTGCACGCGGTTCTGGGTCAAGACGGGCAACTCATCCCAGTGCAATGGCGCCACGCGGAAGCCTCGCAGGTCGGTGCGGTCCACCAGGCCCTCGGCCGATAGCCGGCTGAGCGCTTCACGCAGCGGGCTCGCGCCCACGGCGTAGCGGCTGCACATGGCCTCCACGCGCAGCTTGCTGCCGGGCTCAAGCGCACCGTGTGCGATGTCGGCACGCAGCTGTTCGTAAACCGCACTGGCACGTGTTGACGAGGCCACGCCGCGTGACGAAACCTCAGAGAGTGCCGACTTTCTTGCCATGGCAAGAATGTTACCCACTAATCGATTAATCGGCCGATCGACGATAACCGGCGTCGATAGAGAAGCCACGGGGGTGGCCAGTGTCAACCCGGCGTCTCCGGTGCAATCGGCGAACCGCAGACACCAGGCAACCGGCAAGCAGTGCCACCGCCACTTGCCCGAGTTCAATACCTACGTTGAAGCCGGCCAGGCTCGGCAGTTGGTGTTGGCTGTCCAGGCCAAGCTCCGTCAGCGCTGATGCGAGGCCCAGGCCGTGGATCAGCGCACAGCCGAAGACCAGCGACAGCCGCAGCCACGGTGATGGCAGACGCCCATTGCGGCGGGCATGGAAGTCGAAGGCCGCCATGCCGACGATGGTCGCCGCGATCGCGGGCTCGACCAGCCATGCCGGAACCGATAAGCCGCCCCAAACGCTAACCATCAAGGTGATTGCATGCCCCACAGTGAAAGTGGTGAGCGCGAGCAACACCTGGCGCCAGCCCCAACTGGCTGCAAGCACCACAAGCGAGAACAGCAGATGGTCCAGCCCAGTCACGATGTGCTCGGCGCCGAGCGCCGCGTAGTCGGCAAACACCGCCCACGCTGAGGGGAACAAGGCGCGTGCCGGTTGTTGCGGCGTCAGCACCAGCAGCTGCTTCTGGCCGGTGGCAGGCCGCGTCGCCGTGACCTGAAAGCTGCGCTCGTCGGCGGCTTTGCCGAAGAGCCCGGTCTCGAATCGCAAGACGCTTTCGGTGCTGTGTGCGCTAGCCAGTGCAAAGCGGCCCAGCACCACCAACTGCGCCGACGGCGCGGTGGGTGCCTCATCCGGTGGCGACCGGGACAGCATCACGGCCTCCAGCGGCCGCGCGCCTTGCGCATCAGTCAGCCTGAACTCACGCGCCACCACGGCGGCGATCGTCGCGCGGTGCGCACTGAACTCGGCCAACGACAGCTTGCCGTAACCATCGTCATCGACACCACTGAGCGCCGACACCGGCAGCGACAACACCATGAACGCACCGTCGCCCACGATGTTCAACGTGCCTCGCTGGGCCACCATGAAGTGGGCCTGGGCGGGCTGCATGAGCATCGGAGCGATCAACCCGATGAGCGCGATCAAGTGCAGCCACCATCCCGGCCCGCGCCGCCGCGGCAGCCAGGAGAGCAACACTCGACTCACCGGTTGCCCTTGATGCAGCGCTGCAAGTACGGGTAGCTGTCGGTCGCGTAGTAGTGGTAGATGCCACTCGGGAACTCGGGCGTGACGCCCGTGCGCCCATTGCATTCATCCAGGTCGCCCGCGCCGGCCGAGTACTCCCAGTCCTGGGCAAAAGTGCCCAAGGGGATCAGTGTGGTGGCGGGGCGTGTTGCGCTGACGGTGGTCTTGAGTTTGTAGCTGCCGGTCATGACCTTGAGTGCCGAGCTGGCGTTGCTGGCCACGCTGTAGCCGTAGCGCGCATAGATCGGAAAACCATCGGCCGCCCAGCCGATCAGCGTCATCTTCGTCGGGCCACCACCACGCAAAGCGACGAAGCCTTCGGGAATGCCGTGGTAGTGGTAGGCACCACCGGGTTGCACGTGGGCGTTATTGGCGTCCGGGCCGAAGTTGAACGACGTTTGGCCGAGCGCTTCGATGCTCCAGGGGCCGGTGTTGCCCAGCAGGCTGCAACTGCTGGTGTCCGTCGCGCTGGCAGGACAGGTGCCGGCCGTGCCGGCGTCAATCTTCACGCCATTGAGTACGTAGCCCGTGACGCCCGCCGGGCCGCCCAAGGTGATGGCCGCGCCGTTGTAGGTGGGGCTCAGCGTGTAGGTGGCCGCAATCGTCTGCGCAGCAATGGTGTTGGGATTGCCCGCATTGGGGAAGCTGCCCGTCGCATGGTCGGGGATGCCGTTGGCCGCCAGCACGCGTGAGCTGCTACTGCACGTCCACCTTGACGTGCTGGTGGTGTTCACCGACGCCGAGCTGTTGAACGCGCTGTAGCTGTAGCTGCACTCCACGCCGGCGGTGCCTGTGGTGGTGGTCGCCACCGGTGTCACAGAGAGTGCTGACGATGCCGCGCCGCTGCCGGCCGAGTTGGTGGCCTTCACGCTGCAGCTGTAGGTCGTGGCGTTGGTCAACCCGGTCACGGAAATTGGGCTGGCGGTGGCCGTGCCGCTGAGTGTGGCAGTGCCTGCCGTACAGCTGGCGGTGTAGCCAGTGATGGTGGCGCCACCGTCTGAGGCCGGCGCCGTGAAGGCGATGCTGGCGCTGGCGTTACCGGCCGTGGCGGCGCCGATGGTGGGCGCGCCGGGAACGGCGGTGGTGGTGGCGGTGCCGCCGTCCCCCCCGCCGCATGCGACGAGCGCAAGGGATGCCGAACAGGACAAAAGGAAGGACCGCCGGACATGCCCGTTGGCTGCCTTGCGCGTGTGTTGTTGAGTCATGGACTACCTCGTTGGGTTGGATGGGTTCATGGCGTGAACGGCGACCTCGGCCGCTTGCGGTGCTGTGGTTTGATCACGAGGGCCTCTTCATCAAACATCGGCCCATGCCAACGATGCGAAGCAGTCTGCGTCGCGACTGTGGAGGCACTATGTGCGCGGCTCCACACTGTCTACACAATGCCCGGCTCCACTACGAAATGCCTATGCGCCTGCGTGTCGTCCACACCCTGTCATTGCTGCTCTTGTCGTCCGTGCTGGTGGCCGTGATGGCCATGGCGGCCGTGACGGCGTGGAACCTTCGCAATGGTTTTGCCGACTACCTCGCGGCACGCGACGTGGAACGCCTGGAGCAGTTCGCCGAGCTCGTGGCCGCGGTGGCCGACCGAGCCGGCGGCGCTGACGTACTGCGGCAACGCCGACTGGACATGCGTGATCTGCTCGACGAATTCGCGCGGCGCCAAGGCATTGAGCCGCGACGCGGGCCACCTCGGCCCGAAGGTCGACCCGATGGGAGGCAGGGCGGGCCGCCGCCGCCCGACCGCAGCGTCTCTTTCAACGCCAGGGTGGCCTTGGTGGAACTCGACGGCTCGCCGCTGCTGGGCCGGCCTCTGCCGCGTGATGGCACGGATTTCGTCGAGCGGCCGATCCGCGTGCGCGGCGAACTCGTGGCGCAAGCGCGCCTGCTCAAAGCCGCGGCCGTGCCCGACGCCGTGGAGTCGCGCTTTCTGCGCACCCAGTACCTCGGCATTCTTGCGGTCGCGCTTGCGCTGGTGGTGTTGGCCCTGGCCAGCGCCTGGTGGGTGGCGCGGCGTTTCGTGCGGCCGCTGCTGGCGGTGCAAGACGCCACGGCGCGCATTGCACGCGGTGAGTTCGACGTGCGGCTTGCCGGCTCGCATCACGGCACATCGCGCGGCGACGAAATTGGCGACCTGGTGCGCAACGTCAATCGCATGGCCTCCGGCTTGCAGCGGCTCGAAGGCGCACGCCGGCGCTGGGTCGCCGACATTTCGCACGAGCTGCGCACACCGCTGGCGGTGCTGCGCGGCGAGATCGAAGCCTTGGTCGACGGCGTGCGGCCTCTGCGCCACGAGGCCATGCTGTCGCTGCGTGAAGAGGTACTGCGCATCGGCGCGCTGGTGGATGACCTGCATCTGCTGTCGATGTCAGACATGAACGCCCTGCCCTGCCATTTCGCCGCGCTCGACGCGTTGCCCTTGATGGCGCATGTGGCGCAACGATTCCAGGCACGTGCCGCAGCGGCTGGCCTCACGCTGAGCACCGAGCTCGGTGCCACCCCGGCGTTGCCAGTGTGCTGGGACCGCACACGCATCGAGCAGCTGCTGAGCAACCTGATCGAGAACAGCCTGCGCTACACCGACGCGCCGGGCCGCATCGTGCTGGCCATGACGCATGACGGCGAGCGCGTGCTGATTGACATCGACGACAGCGCCCCCGGCGTGCCCGCAGCCGACCTGCCGCGACTCTTCGAGCCCTTGTACCGCGCCGACGCCGCACGCAGCCGCCATCGCGGTGGCAGTGGACTTGGGCTGGCCATTTGTGAGGCCATCGTGCGCAGCCATGGCGGTGGTATCACCGCGAGCTTGTCGGCCTTGGGCGGACTGCACGTGCGCATCGAACTGCCGGTGACAGCGGGAGCCAGCGCATGAGCGCGATGCGACGCGTGCTGGTGGTTGAGGACGACGCCAAGATTGCGCAAGTGCTGCTCGACTACCTGCACCGCGAAGGCTTCGAGGCCAACGCCATCGCTGATGGGCAGCTGGCACTCGCGCAGATTCAAATCGCGCCACCGGCGCTGCTCATCCTGGACATGATGCTGCCCGGCCTGGACGGCATCGGCGTGTGCCGCGCGGTGCGGCAATTCAGCGACCTGCCTATATTGATGCTGACCGCGCGCGTCGATGAAGTCGACCGCCTGCTCGGCCTGGACACCGGTGCCGACGACTACGTGTGTAAACCTTTCAGCCCACGCGAGGTGATGGCCCGCGTGCGCGCTTTGTTGCGCCGCACCGAGGGACGGGCCGCGCAAGAGCTGCTGCCGTGGGCGGTTGACGACGCCGCGTTGCGCATCGCCTGGCGCAGCCAATGGCTGCCGCTCACGCCGCTGGAATTTCGCATGCTGCGCGTCTTGCTCGGCCAACCCGGCCGCGTGTTCTCGCGTGCCCAACTGCTGGACGCAGCACATGCCGATCTGCGCGACGTGAGCGACCGTGCCATCGACAGCCATGTGAAGAACCTGCGCCGCAAGATGCAGGCGGTGGAGCCCGGCTGCGAGTGCATCGCGTCGGTGTACGGCGTGGGCTACCGCTTCGACGCGCCGGGGTGAGCCATCGACCGCCACCCACTTCCGACAGGTTCCTAGACCGCGAGATTGCGCAATGCGGGAATCACTGGATGCGTCAGCCCTGTCGCCGCACGCACGGCGTTGCGTATCGCACATGCAGTGACCTCGGCGGCGAGCACGCCCAGGGCCGTCAACTCGGGCGCGACACCGCTGGCGCCGGTGGCCAGCGCAAAGAGCGCGTCGCCGTCGTGCGCCGTCAGCGGGTCGATCGCGCGCGACAGGCCGTGGTGCGCCAGCGAGGCGAGTTGGTTCGCCTGCGTCTTGGTCAGCACGGCGTCGGTGGCGACCACGCCGATCGTCGTCGACATCCCCGCCAGCCAGCGCGCGGGGCCCGTGCCGGCGAGCAAGGACGCGGTGCTGCGCGCGAACGACGTGCCGTCTTCACTGCGCGCGCCGGCCAGGATGCTGCCGTCAGCATCGACGATGTCGCCGATGGCGTTCACCGCCACCAGCGCGGCCATCGTCACTGCGCCGACGCGCACGCTGGCCATGCCGATGCCGCCCTTCATCGCGCGCTCGATGCCAAAGAGTTTTCCGACCGTGGCGCCGGCGCCGGCGCCGACGCTGCCTTGCGCAGGCGCCCGCGTGCCGGCAACCAAGCAGGCTGCGTAGCCAGCCGCTGAGTCGGGGCGGATGTTGGCGTCGCCGACCCACAAGTCGAAGAGCACCGCCGCCGGCACGATGGGCACACGCGCCGGGCCGACGGGCAGGCCGTGGCCATGCTCCGCGAGCCAGCGCATGACACCGCCGGCTGCATCAAGCCCGAAGGCGCTGCCACCGGTCAGCAGCACGGCGTGCACTTGCTGCACGTTGTTCTCACTCTTCAGCAGATCGGTCTCGCGCGTGCCTGGCGCGCCGCCTCGAACGTCAACACCGCAGACCGCGCCTTGCGGGCAGAGCACGACGGTGCAGCCTGTGGGGCGGCGTGGGTCGGTGAAGTGGCCGACGCTGAGGCCGGCGACGTCGGTCAGGCTGCCTGGGTGCAAGCTGCTCACCTCACCGCCGTCCTTTCGACACCCCGGTTCAGGCAAACACACCCGCCGTATCCAACATGCGCGCGCTGACCTCGCCCAGGTGATGCTGCGTATCACCAAAGCCCAGCTCCAGCATGGTCAGGCGCTTGAAGTAGTGGCTGCCGAGGTATTCGTCGGTAACGCCGATGCCGCCGTGCAGCTGGATGCACTGCTGGCCGACGAAGCGCATGGACTGGCCGAGCTGCACGCGGGCTTGTGAGACGGCGCGGCGGCGCTGTAGCGCCGGCTCACCGAGCTTCAAGCTCGCGTAGTAGCTCATCGAGCGACCGAGCTCGAGCTGCATCTTCACGTCGGCCATACGGTGGCGCAGCGCCTGAAAACTGGCGATCGCCACACCGAACTGCTTGCGCGTGTTCATGTACTCGACGGTCAGCGCCACCAGCTTGTCCATCAGGCCCACGGCTTCGGCGCATTGGGCGGCGATGGCGACGTCGATGGCGCGCTCGAGGACCTCGAAGCCGTCGGCGGTGATCAACGTCGCTTGCGTGTTAGCGAAGGTCAGCTCGGCGGCGCGGCCGCCGTCTTGCGTGGCATAGGGCTTGATCGTTGCCACACTGCGCTCAACCAGGAAAAGGCCGATGCCGGCCGCGCTGTCGACGCCGCCGCTGATGCGTGCGGGCACGATGAACGCATCCGCCTCGTCACCCGCCGGCACCACGCTCTTGTGGCCCGTTAGCGACCAGCCCGACGTTGACTGCTCGGCCTTGGTGCTGACGTGTTGCCAGCGGTAGCGCGCCGCGCGCTCTTGGTGGGCCAGCACCACCAGCGCTTCGCCCGCAGCCATCTTCGGCAACCATGCGGCTTGCAGTGCGGCGGGGGCTGCCGTCAGCAAGACCGGTGCGACCAAGCCGCCATGCACGAAGGGCGCGTTGACCAGGCCGCGGCCAAGTTCTTCGCAGACCACCATGGCTTCGACGGCGCCGAAGCCCATCCCGCCTTGCGCTTCGGGCACCACCAGCCCCGTCAAGCCCAGTTCGGCCAGTTCGCCGTAGACATCGCGCGTCTTGCCGCCGGCCTTGGCCAGTGCGTGGCGGCGCTCAAACGTAAAGCCCTTGTCGACCCAGCGCGCCACGGCATCGCGCAGCGAAAGTTGGTCGTCGGTGAATTCGAAGTCCATGCTCAGCTCCCCATCACGGTGGCAGCCACGATGTTGCGTTGGACCTCATTGGACCCACCGTAAATCGTCGTCTTGCGGAAGTTGAAATACTGCCCGGCCAGCGGCGCGATGTGGGCCGCGCCGACTTGGTCGCCCTGCCAACCTGCGGCGATGGCCTCGCGCACGTACGCCTGGCTGTAGGGCCCGGCGGCGAGCATCAAGAGCTCGGTGTAGCGCTGCTGGATTTCGCTGCCGCGAATCTTCAAGAGGCCGGCCACGTCCAGGCTTTGTTTGCCGCTCTTTTCGGCCGACAGCACACGCAGCACCATCATCTCCAGCGCCACGATGTCGACTTCAAGCAGCGCCACCTGGTCGCGGTAGCGCTGGTCGTCCCACACGCCTTCGAGCTTGGCGATGCGCTTGACGCGCTCGAGCTCGCGCTTGGCGCGGTTCACGTCGGCGATGTTCGTGCGCTCGTGGGCCAGCAGGTGTTTGGCGTAGGTCCAGCCCTTGTTCTCTTCCCCGATCAAGTTCTCGGCCGGCACCTTGACGTTGTCGAACCAGACCTCGTTCACCTCATGTTCACCGTCGAGCATGATGATTGGGCGCACCGTCACGCCGGGGCTCTTCATATCGATGAGCAGGAAGCTGATGCCCGTCTGCGGCTTGCCCTCGCTGCTGGTGCGCACCAGGCAGAAGATCCATTCGCCGTACTGGCCCAGCGTGGTCCAGGTCTTTTGGCCGTTGACGATGTAGCTGTCACCGACACGCTCTGCCTTGCACTTCAGCGACGCCAAGTCCGAGCCCGAGCCCGGCTCGCTGTAGCCCTGGCTCCACCACACGTCACCACTGGCGATGCCGGGCAAGAAGCGCTGCTGCTGCTCGGCATTGCCGAAGGCCATGATCACGGGGGCCACCATCACCGGGCCGAAGGGCACCACACGCGGCGCGCCGGCCAGAGCGTTTTCTTCTTCGAAGAGGTGCTTTTGCACCGCGTTCCAGCCCGGGCCGCCGAACTGCTTGGGCCAGTTGAAGCCGAGCCAGCCCTGTTTGCCCAGGATCTTGGCCCAGCGCTGCATGTCGTCGCGCGTCAGGGGCAGCGCGCCGTGTACTTTGGTGCTGATGTCTTTGGGCAGGTTGTCGGCGACCCACTTTCGAATGCCGGCGCGGAAGTCGAGTTCTTCGGCGGTGAAGTTCAAGTCCATGGTGGTGTGCCCGTGCTGAATGTCCAGCGGCCATTATCCGCACGATCGTTCGTTTTTCTGCTGTCGCTGGGGTGACACGGCCCTGAAGGCGCGCGGCCGCCGTCGCGCTCAAGCCAGGTCTGGGCTGGCCGGGAAGAGCAGCGACTTGATGACCACGGGCACCACGCCCGGGGGGTCGAGCCACTCCCCGACATCGACAAAGTCGAGTTCGCGCAGCGCGATGCCGTCGATCGATACCAGTGCGCCGTCCAGGCCAAGCTCGTGATGGAGGTTGCGGCCCAGCGAGGCCGCCACGTCGCCATCGATCATCAGGAACAGGGTCAGCTCGCGTTGACCGTTAGGCGCGGCAAATTGCATGATCGCGCGCGCCGTCGCCAGCAGCCTGGCATGCGTGGGCTCGCCCTGCCAGGCGAAGGCCAGCGCCAGGCGCGCCTCAGGCACGAGATCAAGCGCTTGGGCGCGCCGCGCGAAGGCTGCGGCGATGGCTGCGACGTCGATGTCGTCGCCGAGCTCGAGCCCGAGGTGAACGACAGGCACGTTGTGCACCGGCAGCACCGTCGCGTCGGGCAGGTAAATGGTCGTGCCGCTGACCTGAACCGTGAACTGCGAGGCACCGATGACGGTGGCGCGGATGCGCTCCATCGGCTCGATCACCGGGATCGATACACGCGTTTTGATCTGCTTGACGATTTCATCGGCCAGCGGCTTGGCGATATCGCCATAGTTGGCGCTCTCGCGGCCATAGAGGTACTCGGCGACGCCGCCCGAAAACGTGACGAAGGCGGGCGCGACCGTGCGCTCCAGCGGCGCCGTCAGCTCTAGCGCCTGGCCCAAGGCATCGGGCGCCTTTCCGACGATCTGGTCGACGACAACAGTGGCCAGCCGCCGCGCCACCGAAGCGCGAACCGCAGCGTCGGCGAACGTGGCGGGCGTGGCGTCTATCGCAAAGTCCTTGGCCACCAAGTGCGCCGAGGCATCGATGCGCGTCCACGCCCCCGCAGCGTCGCTGGCCAGCAGGCGCCCGCCCACGGCAAAGGCTGCCACGCTGACGACTTCACCGTTGTCGATCAGGGCCAACTTGGTGGTGCCGCCGCCGACATCGACATGCAGGCCGCATTGCCCGCGCCGCCGCGACAGCACCGACGCGCCCGAGCCGTGCGCCGCCAGCAGGCACTCAAGCTTGTGTCCGGCGGTGGCACAGACGAACTTGCCCGACTCGGCGGCGAAGATCTCGTCGATGGCGCGCGCGTTGCTGCGCTTGATGGCTTCGCCGGTGAGGATTACCGCGCCGCTGTCGATGTCGCTGCGGCGCAGGCCGGCGTCCAGGTAGGCATGCTGGATGAAGTGCGCCAGCTCATCGGCGTCGATGGCACCGTCAGCAAGGAAGGGTGTGAGGATGATCGGCGAGCGCCACAGCACCTGCCGCTCGATCACGGCGAAGCGGCTGGACAAGCCCTGCGCCAGGCGCTTGAGCGTGACCCTCGAGAACAGCAGGTGCGAGGTCGAGCTGCCGATGTCGATGCCCACCGTGCGCAGCTCGACGGTCTCTTGCGCCCAGATCAGCTGCGCGATCGCAGCCTGCTCGGCGGCGCTCGCCGCCTCGTGTTCGTGATCGAAGTCCAGGTCATGCGGCATGCAGGCTCACCACGCTGACACTAGACCGCCGGCCCGATGGACATCGGCGAGCGGATCACGCCGCAGAGCGCTTCGGCGGGCAATTGCAGGATCGCCGGCTCGTCGAAGGTCTCGCCCATCTCCGAGGCCACACCTGCGGCCTGCATCGCCTCGAGCCACTTGTGATGGATGCGTGGGTCCTGCTCTTCGTACTCGATCTGGCGCCCGCCCTGCGAGATCGAGATCGAGCCCGCGCCCTCAGAGCTCTTGCGTCGCAGCGCGATGAAGGGGTAGCGCCTGCTACCCAGGCTGCATGCCAGGTAGCGCGCCGGCGCCGGCCCGGTGTTGAAGTGCTGGTGGAACATCCAGAACGGCGGCGTATACATGAAGCCGTGCCGCCAGGGGAATTCCTTGAACTCCGAATCACCCTCGTGCCACAGCAGCGAATAGCCCACGCCGTCGACCGCGTGCACATGCGTGCCGGCGGCATGGCGGTGGGCCTTCTTGTAGCGGCCCTTGGGGATTTGCGAGACATGCGCGTGCATCGTGCCGTCGGCAAGGATGAAGCTGACGTTGGTCGAGCCCTTGCCCCTTTCCTCAAACTCGTAGAGCTTGAAGCTTGAGAGGTCGTGCACGAAATTCGTTTCCCAGAGATTGCGCTTGATCGTGTTCGCGGCCAACCACGTCGAGTGGTCGCCCCCGCCTTCGAAATGCTTGGACTGGCCTGAGCGCTCCGGAAACTCGAACGGGTTGTTGAAGACGAAGTCGAGGTTGTGATACAGATTGATGGTGATCGGCGCGTTGTTCGTGCACGAGATCCGCACCGCGTGCGCGGCGGTGGCGTTGAAGATCTGGTATTTGCAGTTCAGCGGTATGGCGAACATCGCCTTGGGGCCCCACTCGAAGGTGCGCACCTCGCCACCCGGCAGCCAGACCTTGGTCGAGCCGTGTCCCGCCAGCACAAAGCAAAACACTTCGTAGAGATGCTGCACCGGCCGCGTCTTCGCGCCCGGCGCCACTTCGAGCACGTAGTTCGCCATGAAGTCGCCTGCACCATGGGTATGCGCAAAGCAGCCTCGGGCATCAAAGCGTGCCCAGGGGCCGGTGTCGAGTTCGAGCAGGTTGTGCCCGAAGTCCAGATGGATGGGGATGCCTTCACTGAGCGACCAGTCGCGGTAGGGATCGACCAGGACCCTGGCTTGCGTGGCTTCTTGCGTGGCTTCTTGCGTGGTCGATGCGCCGCCACTATCGGGACTCATGTGTGCGATTCCTCTTCTGACCTTGACCTGGATCGGCGTCGCCCATCGCCATTCGATGACGCGCGTTTGGCGTGGCGTGGATTCGATCCTAACGGCGGCAACCGCGCAAACATAATGCCGAGGATGAAACCACAGGGGCCCAGCTTTCGCGGCACGGTCGCGGCGCTGGCCATCGGGCAGATCCTCAGCTGGGCCGCGCTGTACTACGCCTTCTCTTCGTTCGTGCTGCCCATGATGCGCGCGCTGCAATGGGACAAGACGACCTTGATGGGTGCCTTCACCCTGGGTCTGGCGGGCTGGGGCGCCGCCACCTACGGCGTGGGTGCGGCGATCGACAAAGGCCATGGCCGTGTGGTGCTCACTGCCGGCGCGCTGCTCTCGGGCCTGGGCTTTCTGGTCTGGTCGCAGGTGCATGAGCCTTGGGCGTTGTATGCCGTGTGGGCGCTCTTGGGAGCGACCATGGCCATGTGCCTGTACGACCCCGCCTTCAACGTGCTGACGCAGCGCTACCCCGAGCGCTACCGCGAGGGCATCACCGCGCTGACGCTGGTGGGCGGCTTCGCCAGCACCTTGTCGTTCCCGGCCTGCGAGGTATTGATCCAAAGCTTGGGCTGGCGCGGCGCCTTGGTGGTGATCGGCTTGGTGCAGATGCTGGTGGTGGCGCCGCTGCAAGCCTGGGCGTTGCAGGGGCCAGCACTCGCGCCGCGCGCGCCTGGCGCCATGCCATCGCTAGACGCCACCTTGCACCAGGCCGTGCGCCAGCGCGCGTTTTGGCTGCTTACCCTGTGCTTCACTTGTTATGCGCTCGCCTCGGCGGCTCTGTGGGCGCATCTCATGCCGGCGTTTGAAGCCAAGGGTTGGAGCTCGGCGCAGGCGCTGGCGGTCATCGTCTGGATCGGCCCGGCGCAGGTGCTTGGGCGGCTCATTTACGTGGCCGCCAGCCGTCGCTTGTCGTTGCGGGTGGTGGGGCTCTTTGTGATGCTGGCCATGCCGGCTTCGCTGGCCTTGTTTGCGGTGGCCGAGGGCAGCGTGGCGTTGCTGTGTTTTGCGCTGCTCTTTGGCGTGGCCAACGGGCTGGTGACCATCGTGCGCGGCGGCATCGTGCCGGAATACTTTGGCCGCAGTCAGATCGGGCGCATCAGCGGGGCGATGGGCGGCGTGGCGCTGCTGGCGCGGGCGGCGGGGCCGCTGGCGGCGGCCGCTTTGTTGGCGGCTTTGGGGGGCTACCGCGAGGTGATGCTGAGCTTGGCGGTGTTGGGGGTGGTGTCGGCGGTGGCGTTTGCGTTGGCGAAGCGGCCGGCGTAAGGCGCCTAGCGGCGCAATTCGAGGCGCATCACGTCGTTGTCGCGGCGCATCGAAAAACGCGTAAGGAAGCTGTTGCCCAGCAGCGTGTAGGGCATGGACGTGGGGCTGACTGAAGCGTCGACGTTGTGCACCACCACGTCACCAATGCGCACGGCGGCCAGGTTGACGCGCCAGCTTGGGATCAAGCCGTTGGCGGTGGACGCCATGCCACGCTCGCCGGCCTTCCAGTTGATGCCAAGCCGTTCGGCCTCGGCCTGGCCCATGGCGATCATGGTCGCGCCGGTGTCGACCATGAAGCGCACCGCGCGGCCGTTGATGCTGCCCTCAGCAACGAAGTGGCCGCCCGAGCCCGCCGTCATGACAATTTCACTGCCGCCGCCGCTGCTGGCAGGCGCACCCATGCTCACCGGCGCGGCGCCGACGCGCAGCAGCGAGCTCTTGCCATCACGCTCAACGCGCGCTTCGTCGCCACGCAGCTCCAGCAGCTTGACGCCGCGCGCACTGGCGCCCACCGCCAACACCTGCGTCTGGCCGTCAATCACGAGCAATGCGCGCTGGCCCATCACACCGGAAAGTGCCACGCCCTGGGCCTGCGCAGCCAACGTCAACATTGCGCTCACGATGGCCGTTAGGCAGTGGCGCATGTTCAGTCGCGGAAGTTGTCAAAGGTCAGCGGCAGGTCCGTCACTTCGCGGCGCAAGAGCGCGATGGCGTCTTGCAGCACGTCGCGCTTGGCACCACTCACACGCACGGCGTCGCCTTGCACGGCGCCTTGCACCTTGAGCTTGCTGGTTTTCAGCAGCGTCTGGATCTTGCGAGCGTTCTCGGCATCGATGCCGCTCTTCACCGGCACCAGCAGCTCCATCTTGTCGCCGCCACGCTTTTTGGGCATGCCGGAGAAGTCGACGAAGCGCGCGTCGACCTGGCGCTTGACCAGCCGCGTGATGAGCAGGTCACGCACCTGCTGGAGCTGGAAGTCGCTGTCGGCCAGCAGCGTGAGGTCGCGCTCCTTGGCACTTTTCTCGGTCAGCTCGACCTTGGCGCTGGAGCCTTTGAAGTCGAAGCGCGTACCGATTTCTTTGTTGGCCTGGTCGACCGCGTTGCGGATCTCCACCAGGTTGGGTTCAAGCACGATGTCGAAGCTGGGCATGGGAAAATTCTGCCATGCCGTCCCCCCTTGTGCCTGTGCCCGATTTCGCTTTAGACATCCAACATCGCGCCAGCCTGCGCGAGTTCAACAGCTTTGGCCTGCCTGCCGTGGCCCAAACCCTGGTCCACATCAGATCCGAGGCCGACGTGCGCCGCGTCGTGGACCACCCGGAGCTGGGCATCGCGCCCAAGTTCATCCTGGGCGGGGGCAGCAACGTGGTGTTGACACGCGACCTGGCCGCCGTCGTGCTGAAGGTCGAGATCCTGGGCCGGCGCTTGGTGCGGGAGACCGAGCACGCATGGATCGTTGAAGCTGGTGCTGGCGAAAACTGGCACGACTTCGTGGCGTGGACGTTGGACCAAGGCTGGCCTGGGCTGGAGAACCTGGCGCTGATCCCGGGGCTGACGGGCGCGGCGCCCGTGCAGAACATCGGCGCCTATGGTGTCGAGCTCAAAGACCGTTTCGACTCGCTCGACGCGGTGGACCTGATCACCGGCCGCAGCGTCACACTGGACGCCGAGATGTGCCGCTTTGGCTACCGCGACAGTGTCTTCAAACACGTTCTCGCCAACAAGTCGGTGATCACGCGGGTGCGGTTTCACTTGCCCAAACCCTGGCGGCCGGTGGTGGGCTACCTCGACCTGGAGCGCAAGATTGCCGAGACCGGCATTCGACACCCCAGCGCGCGC
>JANMMH010000660.1:0-12583 GCA_031373055.1 Rubrivivax sp.
GCCGACCACATGCGACAAGCCCTGGTCGAAGACGCGGCGCAAACGCGCGCGCTCCAACTCGTCGTCGAGGCGCGAATCGAAGGGATCGACGTTCACCGCCAAGCGCCGCTCGCGCCACAGGTAGTACCAGGTGTCTTCAAACGCTGGCAACACGAATTCGGCATCCAGCCCCAGGCGCGTGGCCAGCCGCGTGGTGAAGGCCTGCGCGTGTGCGCTGGTGTAGTGGTGCGGCTCGCGCTCGTCAGCAAAGAGCGTGGGGTCATGCCAGCAAGGCTCACCGTCCTTGCGCCAGCAAATCGACAAGGCCCAGCGCGGCAACTGCTCGCCCGGGTACCACTTACCCTGGCCGAAGTGAAGAAACGCGCCGTGCCCGTATTTCGCGCGCAGCCGGTGCACCAGCTCAGTGGCGAAGCCGCGTTTGGTGGGGCCAAGCGCGTCGATGTTCCACTCGGCCGCTTCACGGTCGTCGACCGACACAAAGGTCGGCTCGCCGCCCATCGTCAAGCGCACGTCTTGCGCGTCGAGCTTGGCGTCGACCTCGTGGCCCAGCGCGACGATGGCTTGCCACTGCGCATCGGTGTACGGGTACGTGACACGCGGCGACTCAAAGATGCGCGTCACCTTCATGTGGTGTTCGAACTCGACCTCGCTTTCATCGACCCCGCCACTGATGGGCGCCGCGCTCGACGGCTCGGGCGTGCAGGCCACGGGGATGTGGCCCTCACCGGCCATCAGCCCCGAGGTCGGGTCCAGGCCGACCCAGCCCGCGCCCGGCAGGAAGACTTCGCACCAGGCGTGCAGGTCGGTGAAGTCGACCTCGGTGCCCGAAGGCCCGTCGAGTGACTTGACGTCGGCCTTGAGCTGGATGAGGTAGCCCGAAACGAAGCGCGCGGCCATGCCCAGGTGGCGAAAGAGCTGCACCAAGAGCCAGCCCGAATCACGGCAGCTGCCGCTGGCGTTGCTCAGCGTCACCTCAGGCGTTTGCACGCCGGGCTCCATGCGGATGAGGTACTTGATGTCACGCTGCAGCCGCTGGTTCAAGCCGACGACGAAGTCGATCGTGCGCTGCTCTTTCAGCGACACGCTCTCGACAAAGGCCTTGAAGAGCGGCGTGGCTTCATCTTTGGCGAGGTAGGGTGCCAGCTCGTGCGTTAACTCAGGCGCGTAGGTGAAGGGGTAGTTCTCGGCCTCGGGCTCCAGGAAGAAGTCAAACGGGTTGTAGACCGACATCTCGGCCACCAAGTCCACCGTCACCTTGAATTCGCGCGTCTTCTCCGGGAAGACCAGCCGCGCCAGGTGGTTGGCAAAGGGGTCTTGCTGCCAGTTGACGAAGTGATCGGCCGGCTCAACGCGCAGCGAGTAGCTCAGGACGGGCGTGCGGCAATGCGGCGCCGGGCGCAAGCGCACGACTTGCGGGCCCAGCGCCACCAGCTTGTCATAGCGGTAGTGGGTGACGTGGTTCAGCGCGACGTGGATAGGCACAACGGGTCTCCTCGGTGGTTCATGGCGCTGGCATTCAAGTTTTGTGCCACGGGTACGGCGCAGACCGGGCGATGATGCCAGCAACGGCGGCTGGCTCGCGCCGTCTCGCCGTGATCCGAAGGGCCGACCGCCGCGCTTACGGCAAACGCGCCGCCTCAGCCTCCATGCGCGTCACCAGCGCGTCCATCTGCTCGACCACGGCCTGCACGGTGGCGCGTTGGGTCAGGTCGACACCGGCTTTCTGCAGCTGCGCCATGGGGTGATCGTTGCCACCGCTCCTCAAGAGCGTTAGGTAGCGTTCGGTGGCCGCCTTGCGCGCCGCGTCGCTCCCCGTCGTCATGTCCTTGAAGAGCTGTGCTGAGGACGCAAAACACGTCGCGTACTGGAACACGTAGTACGGCGTGTCGAAGAAGTGCGGGATGCGCGCCCAGGTGAACTTGTAGAAGTCGTCCACCGTCAACGCGTCGCCGTAGTAGGTCTTGAGCAGGCCGAGGTAGATGTTGTTCAGCACTTCGGCAGTGATGGGCTTGCCTTGCTCGACCAAGCGGTGCGCTTGCAGCTCGAAGTCGGCAAACATCACCTGCGTGTAAAAGGTGTTGACGATGGCCTGCACGCTATGTTGGAGCAGCAAGAAGCGCTCTTTGGGGTCGCTGGTTTGCGCCAACAGGTGTTCGAGCAGAAAGCGCTCGTTGGTCGTGGACGCGACCTCGGCCACAAAGATGGTGTAGCTTGACGTGACGTAGGGCTGCGCCGCATATGACAACGCGGTGTGCATGGCGTGCCCACCTTCGTGGGCCAGCGTGAACATGGCGTCCAACGTGTCGTTGTGGTTGAGCAGCATGTAGGGCCCGACACCGAAGACACCTGCGACGTAGGCGCCGCTCTTCTTGCCGTCGTTCTCAAACACGTCGACGCGCCCGCTGGCTACGAAGCGTTTGTACTCCGCCACGTAGTCCGTGCCCAGGGGCGCCACCGAGGCCAGCACCACATCGCGTGCCTGCGCGTAGGGGTAGCGCTTGTCGCTGCGCACCACGGGCACGAAGCTGTCGTAGAGGTGCATCTCCTTCAGGCCCAGCAGCTTTTGCTTGAGACGCACATAACGCTGCAAAGGCGCGGTGCCGGCGCGCGTGGTCTCGACCAGGGTGTCGACCACCGCGCGCGGAATGTGGTTGCGCTCGAGTGCAGCGTCCAGCGTGCTCGGGTGCTTGCGCGCCTGCGCCAAGAACCAGTTGCGCTGGGCCACACCGTTGTAGAGCGCGGCGAAGGTGTTGGCGGTTGCGCCATAGGTGCCCAGGTGGGCGGCGGCGGCTTTCGCGCGGTCGGCCTGGCTCGGGTTGCTCTCCAGCAAGCCACCGTAGTTAGCCGGACTCAGGGTCACCGTCTTGCCGTCGCTCAGGGTGATGCTTGGGAACTTGATGTCCGACGTGCTGAGCTCTTGGTAGGCCGTTTGCGGCGTGCGGTTGGCGGGGCCAGCGAGTGCGAGCAGCCGTTCGCCGGCTTCGTCGAGCACATGTTTTTGCTGGCGGAAGTTGTCGAGGATGCTGAAGCGGTAGGGTGAGAGCGAGGGTGTCTCGGCAAGCCACTTCTCGACCGTCGCTTGTGGCAGCTTCAAAAGCTCGGGCGTGAACCAGGCGGTGGCGGCGCTGAACTTGGCAAAGACGGTGTTGACGCGCTGAAAACGCGCCGAGATGGCTTGCTCGCGCGTGTCGACATCACGCTGCAACTGCGGGTAGCGGTAGACCAGGTAGGACAGCTTGCCGATCTCATCGAAGCCCTGGTAGGCCTTGAGCAGTGCGGCGGGTCCGCCGGCGAGCGTGCCCTTGAGCTTGGCGAAGGCGTCCATCTGCGCTTCCATCTGCGCCAGGCCCTTCTCCCACGCGGCCCAGTCGGCGTAGATGGCCGTGAAATCCCAGCGGGACTCAGCGGGGATCTCGGCGCGGTTGCGCGTATCTGGTTTGTTAGCGCTGGCCAGCGTGGTGAAGACGCTGGCGGCACACAGCGCGGCGGCCAGGGTGATGGGGTGCTTCAAACGGCTCATGTCGGGGTCCGAGTTCAGGGCTTGGTGGGGTCCACTTGATGATGCCAGTAGCGCGGCGCGGCCTGGCGTTGGCACTGCATCCGGCCATCAAGCTGCCAGCTCCAGGCGCCGCAGCGGTCACTGCGCTGGACCTCGATGCCACGCTCGGCGTAACGCTGCATCACGTCCGGCACGGGGTGGCCAAAGCGGCTGCGGTAGGCCACTTGCACGACCGCCATACGCGGCGCCACGGCGTCGATGAAGGCCGGCGTGCTTGAGGTGCGGCTGCCGTGGTGGGGCACCAGCAGCACGTCGCTCTTCAAGCCAGCGCCCACGCGCTGCACGAGCGCGGCTTCTTGCGCGGCTTCGATGTCGCCCGTGAGCAAAATGCTGCGCGTGGCCCCCTGCACGCGCAGCACGCAGCTCAGCGCATTGGGTTTGAGTTCGCGTGCCTCGTCACCGGGAAGGGGGTGCAGCACGTCAAAACGCACGCCATTCCAGGTCCACGACTGGCCTGCCACGCAAGGCACATGTGGCACGTCGCCGCTGAGCAAGGCGTGGCCGGGTGCCAGCGAGCTGCGCAGCTCGCGCACGTCACCGTGCACGAGCAGGCTGACGGCGCCGCCGACATGGTCGGTGTCGCGGTGGCTGAGCATCAGCGTGTCGATCTGGCGTTCGCCACGCGCGGCCAGCAGCGGCAAAAGCACCCGCTGGCCGGCGTCGCTCTCGCGTGAGTACTCTGGGCCGGTGTCGTAGACAAGCAGGTGCTGGCGCGTGCGCACCAGCACCGCCGTACCCTGGCCAACATCGGCTGCCACGACCTCGAAGCTGCCCTCGGCCGGGCGATTGATAGGCGGCGCCAGCAGCGGCAGCATCAACGGCAGACCCAGCAAACGCAGCCGCCACGGCAGCCGCAGCACCAAGAGCGCGCCACCCAGCAGGCCCAGAGCGACGGCCCACGCCGGCGCGGCCGCCGCCGACCACACGGCCCAGGGCGCTTGCGACAACCAACCCAAGCCCGCCGTCATGGCACGCACCAGCGCCGCGCCGGCCAGCCACAACCATGGCAGCACGACGCCCAGCAAGGCCAGCGGCGTGACGAGCAAGGTGACCAGCGGAATGGCCACCAGGTTGGCGATGAAACCCACCACCGAGACCTGCTGGAAGAAGACCATCGTCAGCGGCGTCAGGCCCACGGTGGCGATGAGCTGCGTGCGCAGGCCACCACGCAGGACCACCAGCGCACGCGCTTTGAAACCCACCACCGTGGCGCGCGGCGCGTACACAGCCTCCGAGTTGATGAGCATGGCCACCGCCACGAACGACAGCCAAAACCCTGGCTGCAAGAGCGCCCAGGGGTCGGCCAGACTCACCACCACACCCGCCGTTAGCAGCACCAGCCCCTGCGGCCAGCGCCAGCCCAGGCTGCGCAAGAGCACCACCGTGGCGATCATCCACACCGTGCGCTGCGCCGGCACGCCAAAGCCCGAAACCAGCGCGTAGAAAAGTGCCGCCACGAGCCCACCCCAGCGCGCGGCCGTGGGCACGGGCAGCCACAACATCAATCGCGCGGAGTGGCGCCACAGCCGCGCGACGATGAGCCCGGCCAGCCACGCGAACATCGTCACGTGCAGGCCCGAGATGCACAACAAATGCGCCACGCCGGTGGCACGAAAGAGGCCCCACTCGTCACGCGTGATGGCCGCCAGGTCGCCGATAGCGAGTGCAGCCAGCACGCCGGCCACGGTGCGCTGGCTCACCTGCTGCTCGATGCCGTCACGCACCCATTGGCGCCAGCGCTGGATGTGTTGGCCGTCAACCTCGGCAAGCTTGACGTTCACCGCACTGGCGTGCGAGCGCACATAGCCGCTGGCGCGGATGTCTTGCTCGAAGAGCCACAGCTCCAAATCAAACCCATGCGGGTTCATCAGCCCATGCGGCTGGCGCAAGCGCACGGTGAGCTGCCAGCGCTGGCCGGCGCGCAGCTCCAAGCCGGGGCTGGCCAGCAGCGCGTCCATATCGAAGCCGCGGTACCAGCCCAGGCTCAGGCGCGACGGTATGGCCACGCTCTGACCTTCGCGCGTAGCGCTGTCGGCCGTGAAGACGAAGCGTGAACCGTAGAGGTCGGTCTGCGGCAGGCTGGTGATCACACCCGTGACGAGCAAGTCTTTGCCCTCAAGGGCGGCCGGCAAGGCCTGCGCCAAACGCCAGCCCGCGCGCAAGGCCGTGCTGCTGAAGGCCAGCGTGCTAACGGCCAACAGCAGTATGGCCAGGCGCAGCCATCCGGGCTTGGTCGAAAACCACGCGGCCATGACCAAGGCCCCTGCCAACACCACACCTGCGCCATAACTTTGGGCAGGCCCCAACTGCGGCTGCTGCAATTGCAGCGCCACGCCGGCCAGCCAGGCCAATGCGCACAGCACGCCTCCCATCAGGCCAGTTTAGGTGCCACAGCACAGGCCTTGGCCAAATGCAAGTGCATAGGGCGCGTGGTGCATGCGCATCGGCGCCGTGCCGCTGCGACGGCTCTCAATCACAGTCGGGCCACAACAAGACACCAGGGACACCACCCTTCACATCACAGGAGCTCGGCCATCATGGGTACACCCAGCGTTCTCTTCATCTTCACCGCCCCCAGCACGCAGTTTGTGCCACTCACGGGCAGCACCGCGAGCACGGGCTTTTGCACCCCCGACATGGCCTTGATCGACGACGGCGGCAACGACGTGGTCATCAGCGGCACGCCCAACAACGCGGCGTTCAACTTCAAGGGCAAGACCTACACCACCTATGCGGCAGCGAGCGCAACGCTGACGGTGCAAAAAGGCAAGCAACCCAAGTTCAGCTTCATCGTCTGCGACGTCTCGGGCACCACCAATACCTACGCGCTGGGTGGCGTGGCCTTGAAGAACATGGGCAGCGGTGGCGGTTCGGGCGGTGCGAGCTTTCCGGAGATTGACATCAACGTCGCCAACGACGGCAGCACCACGCTCAAGCTGCAAGACGACAACAAGGGTGCGGCCAACAGCACAGTGACCTATGACTTTTGGGTCATGGTGCAAAACAGCGCCGGCGATGTCGGGCTGATCGACCCGCTGATCACCAACGACAACTAAGGCCGCGCGGCCGCCGCCATGATCTCGCGGTGCTGCGCCACCGCCGTGAGGTAGCGCTGGCGCTGCGCGGGGTCGCGCAATCGATCGGCGCGCGACAGCAGGTCGCGCTGCGCGTCGGCCAGCGCGGCGTCGGCGCGCGCATCACCCGTCGCCTTGAGCGCACGCCACACCGCCAGCGGGATGCGCATGGGCTCATCCGCGCCGTCGATGCTCGCACCTTGTTCACGCCGGGCCAGAATCGCTTGCGCGTGTGCCAGCGCCTCGACGGCGGCGCCACGCGAAAGTGCCTCCTCCGTCAAGGCGGCGATGGCCTCCAAGGCCAGGTGCCCCATCTTCAAGTCGTCAAACAAGTCGCGCGACGCCACAAAGCGGGAGCGCGCGGCCTCGTGGTGGCCAAGCGCCAATTCGGCCTGCCCGACCACACGCAGCGCCGCCGCTTCGGCCCAGCGGTCACCGCTGGCGCGCAGAAGCTCAAGCGCATGCTGCGCGCGCACCCGCGACGCTTCAGGCTGCGCGAGGTGCAGCAGCACAATGCCCAGATTGATGTCGATGATGCCGGCGTTCTGCTGATGGCCCACCCGTGCGCTGAATTCGCGAGCTTCTTCAAACTGCGTCTTCGCCTGTTCGAAGTCGCCGACCGACATCGCCGCGAAAGCCAGATTGGCCAGCGTGCCGCCGATGTTGACGAGGTGCCCCTCGCGTCGATGGATGGCCAGGGCCTGCTCGAAGTGCGCGACGGCGGCCAGCAGGTCGCCGCGGCCAATCTCCAGGATGCCCTGATGGTTGACGATGGTGGCTTCCAGCACGGTTTGGCCGGCAGCTCGCGCCAGCCGCAGCGCCGCCTCGAAGGCCGGCAGCGCCTCGTCGTAGCGACCTAGCCGCTCCAGTGCGTTCGACGCCTGGCAGTGCGCGCGCGCCTGGCGCTCGATGTCGTCGGCAGGTGCCAGTGCCACCGCGCGCCGCGCGCTTTCGAGCGCTGCCTGCGCGTTGCCAGCGTGGAACTCGATCTTGGCGCGCCATTCGGCGGCTTCGCTGCGCCAGCCGTCGTCGGCTGCAGACTCCGCCAGCGCTTCCATCACGGCCAAGGTTTCGGCCATGCGCGGACGATCGCTCAAAGATTGAAGCACGCGTAGTCGCAGCAGGCTCAAGGCCAGACGGCGCGGCAAGTCGCGCTCGTCGGTGAGCGCCAACGCGCGCTCGGCATGCGCCAGCGCCTGTGGGTTGGCAAAGCGCAGCCGCGCGCGGTCGGCGGCGCGGTGCCAGGCGTCGCGCGCGAGCTCGCGCTCGCCCCCGCGCTCATGGTGTTCGGCGATCTCGTCCTGCAGCGCATCCGCCGCAGGCTGCGCCGCCAGCCAGCGCGCCAGCGCCGCATGTGCCGTGCGCTTCACGCGCTTGAGCACGCTGTCATAGGCCACGCGGTGCAGGCTGTGGTGGCGGAAGGCGTATTCGTCAGCGCCAGCCAGGCGGCTTTCATCGTGTGGGCGGATCAGCTCGCGCGTCACCAGCTCGCCCAGGCCCGCTACGGCCAGCACGTCAAGTGCTGCCAGGGCCTGGTCCCAAAACACCGGCCCGGCCACGGCGGCCAGCTGCAAGCTGCGCCGGCGGTCGTGCGGCAAAGCGTCCAGGCGCGCTTGCAAGACACCGGTCAAGGTGGCCGGTAACTGCAGCGTTAGCAGTGAGGGCGCGTGCAGCGTCCAGCGGCCGTCGGTGACGGCGATCGCGCCTTTGTCGATGAGCATGTTGACCAGCTCTTCCATGAAGAACGGGTTGCCTTCGGCGCCCGTGGCCACCAGGGCAGACAGCTGCGCGGGCACCTCGGGCAGATGCTGCAAGAGCGCATTGGCCAGCCGCTGGCTGGTGGGCGTGTCCAGCGCCACCAAGTCGATGCGGCGGGCATCGCGCGCCAGCGTGCCCCAGCTCGGCCGTCGCTCGAACAGGGCCGGCCGCGTTAGGCCGACGAGCAACATGGGCATGTGCGCGTGGGCACCCAACAGGTGGTCGACGAAGTCAAGCGAGCCGTCGTCAGCCCAGTGCAGGTCGTCCAGCGTCAGCACCAACGGCGCGGCGTCGGCCACGGCGTGGCCGAGCAACTGCACGGCGTGGAAGAACGCGCGGTCACGCAAGGCTTTGGCATCCGCTCGAAGCGCGTGCACTTCAGGCTCGTCGGCGAAGTCCAGCCCGAGCAGGTAGCCCAACACGGCGGCACTGCCGGCATGGCCAAGTGCTGGCGTGAGGGCCGAGAGCCAGGTCTGGCGTGCGTGCTCCGTGCTGTCGCTGTCGCGCAGGCCCAAACGTGTCATGAAGATCTCGCGCATCAGGCCATAGGGCCGGCCGCGGCTGCGCTCGTTGGCGCGTGCACCCACGCGGCGCACGCCGGCCGGCTGCACGACCACCCAACGCTCGAACTCGTCGAGCACGCGTGTCTTGCCAAGGCCGGCGTCACCGACGATGGTGAGCAGCACGAGCCCGGCCTCGCCGCTGCTGACTTGCGCGTAAGCCTGCTGCATCAAAGCCAGTTCGCTGTCGCGGCCCAGCATGGGTGCGTTGACTCCTGCCACACCGCGCCTCGCCGCACTCGGCGGCGAGGCCACCGTGCCGCGCACCAGGTAGGTCAGCATCGGCTCGTCATTGCCTTTGACGATCAAGGGCGGCTGCGCGTCGACCTCAAAGAGCCCACGCACCAAGCGCCAGGTGTCGTGGCTGATGCGCAACGTGCCCGGCGGCGCGGATTGCTCCATGCGCGCGGCCATGTTCACGCTGCTGCCGCGAATGCTGTGCTCGCCGTCGACGCCGCCGCCAATCAAGACGCTGCCGCTGCTTAGCCCGACGCGCACGCCGAAGCCCGCGTGGCCATGCAGCGCTTGCACGCGCGCGGCCTGCACCAGCGCTTCGCGCAGCAAGGCCAGGCCGGCGAGCACGGCGCGCTCAGCGTCGTCTTCGTGCACTTCGTCGGCGCCGAAGGCCGCGAGCATGGAGTCGCCTGCGTACTGCAATACGCGGCCACCATGTTGGTCGACGACGTGGGCGAAGGCGGCCAGCGCGCCGTCTATCACGGCCTGAATGTCTTCGGGGTCGAGCTCGCGCGACATCGCCGTGCTGCCCACCACATCGAGAAACAGCACCGAGACCTGGCGCAGCTGCTGCGCGGGCTGCGCCACCACGTCGCGCAGAGCGGCGAGCTCGGTGCGCAGTGGCGCCAGCGCGATCTCCAGCACCGCATCGCCCAGCAGTGCTCGCTGCCCTTCGAGCGCGGCGATGGCGTGTTCAAGTTGTTCGGCGCTACGCGACATGTTGCGGCATTGTCGACGTTCGAAGTGCCATGAAAATCGCTGCGTTAGCATGCCGGCGCATCTGAAATCTGGAGCCACCATGAGCATTGCAGACCGTCTCACCGCCCTGGGCATCACACTGCCCACGCCCGCCATCCCGTCGGCCGCCTACGTGCCTTTTGTGCAGACCGGCAAGCTCGTCTTCATCTCGGGCCACATTGCACGCAAAGACGGCAAGCCCTGGGTAGGCCAGCTCGGCGTGACCATGTACACCAGCGAAGGCAAGGCCGCCGCGCGCAGCATCGCCATCGAGCTGATGGGCACGCTGCAAGCGGCCGCAGGCGGGCTGCACAACGTCAAGCGCATCGTCAAGGCCATGAGCCTGGTCAACAGCGCGCCCACCTTCACCGAGCACCACCTGGTGACCAACGGCTTCAGCGAATTGATCGTCGAAGTCTTTGGTGCAGAAGTCGGCTCGCACGCGCGCAGCGCCTTCGGCGTGGCGCAGATTCCGCTCGGTGCCTGCGTCGAGATCGAGCTCATCGCCGAGCTGTATTGATGTCACCACGCCTGCTGCTGGCCGTGTTGGCGCTCGCAGGCGTCGGCGCCGTGTTGACGGCGGTGGCGCTGCAGTACACCTTTGGCATGCAGCCCTGCCCCTGGTGCATCTTGCAGCGTGTGATCTACCTGGCTATCGCGCTGGCGGCCCTGCTCGGGCTGCTGTGGCGCACACGCGCGGGCACCTTGGCCAGCGCTACCCTGGTCGCCCTGTTGGCCATCTGCGGCATGGCGGCCGCACTGTGGCAACACTTCGTCGCCGCCTCTTCAGCGTCTTGCGACCTCACACTGGCCGAACGCATCGTCAGCGCGCTCACCCTGGACGAACGCTGGCCCGAGGTCTTCACCGCCTACGCGTCGTGCAAAGACGCGGCGGTGGATCTGCTGGGTGTGCCCTTTGAGCTGTGGAGCCTGGCGCTGTTTGCGGGCATGTTGCTGGTGGCGATCAAGCTGCTGCGCGGCGACAGACGGCGGCGCTGGCGGCGGTACAACTAACGGCCGTCAGGTGGTGGACGTGGCGACGTTTCAGCCGCCCGCTTGCGCTGTCCGCCACCGCATGCCGGTCCCGGACATACCCATCATGCTCAACGCATGCTGCGGTTGATTCTCTCCAGCGCCTCATCCCCAGGGCACAGCCGGCCTTCGCCCAGCCGGTTCAACGGCTCGGCCACGGTGTTCAGCGCGGCGTGAAGATCCACCGCGTCGGGGTCGATGTAGAGCAGCCCGGTAGCGATGTCGCCCGAGTCGTTCATGGCCTGCGTCATGTTCATCGCGGCGCGGCGGTCGGTGGGGTCGTGGCCGTCGTGCAGCTTGCGCAGGCGCATCACGCTGCCGTCGGCTTGCGGCAAGTCGATCACTTCACCCGGCGCGGGCGAGGCGCTGATCTCTTTGGCGAGGTCGATGAAATCGATGCGGCTCACCGCCTCGTTGTGCTCGCGAACATGGTCGTAGCTGCGCGTGCTGCCGGCGTGGTTGTTGAAGGCCACGCAAGGGCTGATGACGTCGATGAAGGCGGCACCACCGTGCCCGATGGCGCCTTTGATGAGCGGCACGAGCTGGTGCTTGTCGCCCGAAAAACCCCGCGCCACGTACGTTGCGCCGAGCTGCATGGCCATGCCCACCAGGTCGACAGGCGAGTCGTTGTTGAGCGCGCCCTTCTTGCTCTTGCTGCCACGGTCGGCGGTGGCCGAGAACTGGCCCTTGGTCAGGCCGTAGACGCCGTTGTTCTCGACGATGTAGACCATGCGCACACCACGGCGCATGGCGTGGGCGAACTGGCCGAGGCCTATCGACGCGCTGTCGCCGTCGCCCGAGATGCCCAGGTACAAAAGCTCGCGGTTGGCCAGGTTCGCACCCGTCAACACACTGGGCATGCGGCCGTGCACGGTGTTGAAGCCGTGGCTGGCGCCGAGAAAGTAGTCCGGCGTTTTGCTCGAGCAGCCGATGCCCGAGAGCTTGGCCACGCGGTGCGGCTGGATGTCGAGCTCCCAGCAGGCCTGGATGATGGCCGCCGAGATGGAGTCATGCCCGCAGCCGGCGCACAGCGTGGAGATCTTGCCTTCGTAGTCGCGCCGCGTGTAGCCGACCTGGTTGCGCTCGAGCGTGGGGTGATGCAGCTTGGGTTTGGTGATGTACGTCATTTCGTTTTCTCCCTGCGCGGTGCAACGGCCATGGCATGTACGTGCTTTGTGAGCGCGGCGGTGATGAAGCGTGCGGTGATGGGTGTGCCGTCAAAGTGCAGCACCGCCGTCAAGCGCGCCGGGTCGATCTCAAGCTCGTTCACCAGCAGCGTGCGCATCTGTGCGTCGCGGTTTTGCTCGACGACAAACACCTGGTCGTGCGCTGCGATGAACTCGGCCACGCTGGGCGCGAAGGGGAAGGCGCGCAGGCGCATGGCGTCGACATGGATGCCGGCCTCAGCCAGGGCTTCGAGCGCCTCGTCCATCGCCGGCGCGGTGCTGCCGAAGTAGATGATGGCCAGGCGCGTTTTCTTGGCGGCAGCGCGCACGACAGGCTGCGGCACGATCAGCGCGGCGGTGGCGAATTTCTTCAGCAGCCGCTGCACGTTGACCATGTAGTCGCTGCCTAATTCCGAGTAGCGCGCGTAGGTGTCGCGCGTGGTGCCACGGGTGAAATAACTA
>JANMMH010000624.1:0-3557 GCA_031373055.1 Rubrivivax sp.
ACCGTGGGCCGCCTCATCGAGCGCTTGATGGGGGTCACGCTGCGCTTGCAAACCTTCCTCGACACCCGCGCGCTGGCCAGTGCGGCGGGCATCGACGTGCTGCTCGAACTCTTCGACAGCACCATCACTTTTCGCGCCAGCTACCAGCGCCGCGAAGACCTTCTGGCCCTGGTCGATCTGCTGGTGCTGGACAGCGCCAACCCGCGCGCCTTTGGCGGCGTGCTGCGCCGCTTGCGCACCGAGCTGCGCAAATTGCCCGGCAGCCCCGAAGCCATCGAAGGCATGCTCATGCTTCTGCCCAGCGAGGGCGCAGGCCTGACGCTTGAAGAGCTGCGCGACAAGAGCGACGCGCAGATCGGCGCACGTTTGCTGGAGCTCGCGCAGCAGCTGCGCGGCGCGATGGCCGAGCTCTCGGAGCGCATCAGCGCCAGCTACTTCACCCTGGCGCAGGGTGTGGAGCAGCGCGTATGAAGGCGCTGCTGGATATCACCCACGAGACGCGCTACGACTACGCTGCGCCCGTTTCGCTGGCGCACCACATGGCGCATTTGCAGCCGCTCACCGACGACCATCAGCAGTTGCTAACGTTCGAGCTGAGCGTCTCGCCCGAGATCGAACGCCGGCGCAGCGCACTGGACAGCCAAGGCAACACCGCCTGCTGGTTCAGCCTCACCCAGCCGCACCAGCGCCTCGTGGTCAGGGCGCAGAGCCGCGTGGCGGTGCAGACACGCTTCGCCGCCTTGGTGGCGGCAGACTCGCCCGCCTGGGACAGCCTGGCCAGCCGCCTGCGCTATGTGGCCTTGGCGCCCTTCGAGCCGGCGCTGGCCTACGCCCAGCCGTCACCTTTCGTGCCGCGCCTGGAAGAACTGCAGCGCTACGCGGCGGCGTCCTTCTTCCCGGGCCGACCGATGGCCCAGGCCGCCATCGATCTGATGCAGCGCATCCACACCGACTTCGACTACGAGACCGCCAGCACCCACATCGACACACCGCTGGCCCAAGCCTTCGCGCAGCGCCGTGGTGTCTGCCAGGACTTCGCCCATTTGATGGCCGGTTGCCTGCGCATGCTGGGCCTGCCCGCGCGCTACGTCAGCGGCTATTTGCTTACCGACGCGCAAGACCCCGACCTGGTGGGCGCTGACGCGTCGCATGCCTGGGTGCAGGTCTGGTGCCCTGGCACCCCCGGCGTGCCGGGGGAAGGCTGGCTCGACCTGGACCCCACCAACAACGTCGTGCCGCGCTCGGGCCATGTGCGCGTGGCCGTGGGCCGCGACTTTGGCGACGTCACGCCCTTGCGTGGTGTCATTCGCGGTGGTGGCCAGCACACGCTGACGGTGGCCGTGACCACGCGGCGTGTGGGTTGACGCCGATGGCCCGCATGTTGCTAACCGAGTTGAATGACGAGGAGACGAGCCCATCATGAAGTTCGCGTTCGATGAGATGTTTGGCGCGGCGCAGGCGGTGCGCGCGCAATACGGTGTTTACGACCGTTGGCTCAAAGCGCAAGCCACTGAGCTGATGCAGGCGCGGCGCGAAGAGGCCGAGGTGATCTTTCGCCGTGTCGGCATCACCTTCGCGGTTTACGGCGCCAAAGATGAAGACGGCGCGGGGACCGAGCGGCTGATTCCGTTTGACCTCATCCCGCGCGTCATTCCCAGTAGCGAGTGGGCGCAGATGCAAGCCGGCCTGCGCCAGCGCGTGACGGCGCTGAACCGCTTCATCCACGACGTCTACCACGAGCAGGCCATCCTCAAGGCCGGCATCGTGCCCAGTGAGCAGGTGCTGAACAACGCACAGTTCCGCAAAGAGATGATGGGCGTGGCCGTGCCCGGCGGCGTGTACTCGCATGTTGCGGGCATCGACATCGTGCGCGCCGGCCAGGCCGACGGCAGTGGCGAGTACTACGTGCTCGAAGACAACCTGCGTGTGCCCAGCGGTGTCAGCTACATGCTGGAAAACCGCAAGATGACGATGCGCTTATTTCCAGAGTTATTCAGCCTGCACCGCGTGGCACCCGTCGCGCATTACCCCGACCTCTTGTTGGAAACCCTGCGCACAGTCGCCCCCAGCGGCGTGAACGAGCCCAACGTCGTGGTGCTGACACCCGGCATGTACAACAGCGCCTACTTTGAGCACGCTTTCCTTGCCCAGCAAATGGGTGTCGAGCTGGTGGAAGGCCAGGACCTCTTTGTGCGCGACCACTTTGTCTACATGCGCACGACCCAGGGCCCGCGCCGGGTGGACGTTATTTACCGCCGCGTGGACGACGACTTTCTCGACCCGCTGGCCTTTCGCAAAGACTCGACGCTGGGCTGCGCTGGCTTACTCGACGTCTACCGCCGCGGCAACATCACACTCAGCAACGCCATCGGCACGGGCATCGCGGACGACAAGTCGATCTACCCCTATGTGCCCAAGATGATCGAGTTCTACCTTGGCGAAAAACCCATCCTGAGCAACGTGCCCACCTACCTGTGCCGCGACGCTGAAGACCTGAGCTACGTGCTGGCGCACCTGCATGAGCTGGTGGTCAAGGAAGTGCACGGCGCCGGCGGCTACGGCATGTTGGTGGGGCCGGCGGCCAGCAAGCAAGAGATCGAAGACTTCCGGGTGCAATTGCTGGCCGACCCCAGCAATTACATCGCGCAGCCCACCTTGGCGCTGTCGACATGCCCAACGTTTGTCGAGAGTGGCATCGCGCCGCGCCACATCGACCTGCGGCCGTTTGTGCTCTCGGGCACCGAGGTGCAAATGGTGCCCGGTGGCCTGACGCGGGTGGCGCTCAAAGACGGCTCGCTGGTCGTCAACTCGTCGCAAGGCGGGGGCACCAAAGACACCTGGGTTCTTGAAGACTAACGGGAGAAATACGCATGTTGTCCCGCACCGCCGACCACCTCTTCTGGATGGCACGCTACATGGAGCGCGCTGAGAACACAGCACGCATGCTTGACGTCAACTACCAGACCTCGCTCTTGCCGCAGTCTGACGACTCGACCAAGCAGCTCTGGCAGGGCCTGCTCTCGATCAGCGAGCTGACGCAGCTCTTTGGCACGAAGTACGCAACGCTCACGCCGCGCAACGTCATGGAATTCATGGTGCGCGACGCCAACAACGCGTCGAGCATCTTGTCGTGCCTGCGCGCAGCGCGCGAGAACGCACGTGCCGAGCGTGGCGCGCTCACCACCGAAGTCTGGGAAACGCAAAACCAGACTTGGCTCGAATTCAACCGGCTGCTCAAAGATGGCGCCTTCGAGCGCGACCCCGGCGCCTTCTTCGAGTGGGTGAAGTTCCGCTCGCACCTCTCACGCGGCGTCACCGTGGGCACCATGCTGCAAGACGAGGCGCTGCACTTCCTGCGCATAGGCACGTTTCTGGAGCGCTCGGACAACACCGCGCGTTTGCTCGATGTGAAGTTCCAGGCCCTGGCCAGTGACTACTTCGGCGCCACCGAGGGCAAAGACGTGCCCGAGGTCGACTTCTATCACTGGAGCGCCATCCTGCGTTCGGTCTCGGGCTTCGAGATCTACCGCAAGGTCTACCGCAACGTGATCCAGCCC
>JANMMH010000691.1:0-2919 GCA_031373055.1 Rubrivivax sp.
CGATGCGCTGGACAGTACGCAGTGGGACGCTTTGGGCAGCGCGCAGATTGCGGCGCTGACCACGGCGCAGGTCGCGTCGATCGCCGCCGCCGACTTCGCGACCTTGTCCACCGACCAGATCGCGGCCTTCACCACGGCGCAGGTGCGCGCCTTTACCACCGACCAGATCGTCGCCTTCACCACCGACCAGATCGCTGGCCTGGAAACGGCCGACATCGCGGCCATGACCACGGCGCACTACGCGGCGTTCCAGACGGCCGACATCGCCGTGATGAGCAGCGCGCAGGTCAACGCGTTGATGAGCGTCACGCCCATCGTGCTGGATCTGGACGGTGACGGCATCAAAACGCGGTCAGCCGCCGATGGTGTCAACTTCGACCTTAGCGCGACCGGCAGTACCGGCAAGGTCGGCTGGGTGGGTGGTGGCGACGGCCTCTTGGTGCGCGACATCAACCACGACGGCGTGATCAACGACGGCAAGGAGCTGTTCGGTATCGCCACCGAACTCAGCAACGGTCAACGCGCAGGCAACGGCTACAACGCCATGGCCGACATCGACAGCAACCACGACGGCAAACTCAGCGCGGCCGACGCCAAGTTCAGCGAGCTCAAGCTCTGGGTCGACGCCAACCATGACGGCAAGACCGACATTGGCGAGCTCAAAGGCCTGGCCGACTTCGGGGTGGTGGAGATCGACCTGAGCTACGCGCTGTCAGACAAGAGCGAGCACGGCAACCTGCACGGCATGGTGTCCAGCTGGACGGCCAGCGACGGCAGCAAGCACGACGTGGCCGACGTCTGGTTCGCCAAGGACGTGCCGCCAGGCTCGACGCCGGTGACGCTGGGCGACGTGCTGGCACCACCCGCCGCTGAGTTGTTAGCAGGGGGTGGGCCGACAAGCGCGGCGACAGGTGTGATTGCAGGCGCGAGTTCGGCGGTGCACGCGGCGGTACCCATCCTGCAACGCAGCCTGCTCGACGATGAGTTGAACAAGCACAACCTGCTGATCTGACGGCGCACCACGCCCCAGGCAGGCCAAGCGCCCGCCATGCCCTGCGGTGAAACGTGGGCGTGGTGGGCGCTTGTACGTAAGCGCGTGGCGCGGGCCGCTGCTAGCATGGCTCGGCCGTCACGCAGGCGGCGTCTGCGAGTCCATGCGCGCCCTTCTCTTCACCGACCTGGTCGACAGCACGCAGCTGGTGCAGCGTGTGGGCGACGACGCCGCTGCGGCCTGGTGGACCGAGCATGACCGCCGCGCGCGGCAACTGCTGGAGCGGCATCACGGCCTGGAGATCGACCGCAGCGACGGCTTCTTCCTGCTCTTCGACGCCGCGGCCGATGCGGCGCGCTTCGCGCTCGACTACCACCTCGCGCTGGCGGCGCTGCAAATCAAAGCGCGTGTGGGCCTGCATGTCGGCAGCGTGACGCTGCGCGAGAACGCCGCCGAGGACGTGGCGCGCGGTGCCAAACGGATCGAGGTTGAAGGCCTGGCCAAACCCTTTGCGGCGCGCGTGATGGCGCTGGCCGCAGGTGGTCAGACGCTGCTCAGCGCCACCGCGCGCGACGCACTCGGCACCCTGCCGGCTGAGGGTTCAGCCATCGAGAGCCACGGCCACTACCGGCTCAAAGGCATCGATGACCCGGTGCACATCTCCGAGCTGGGCCCGCGCGACGGCGCCTTCACGCCGCCACCGGACACCGACAAGGCCTACCGCGTGGTGCGTGATGGCGAGCTCTGGCGCCCGCGGCGCGAGGTGCGGCATAACCTCGCGCCGGAGCGGGATGCTTTTGTTGGCCGCGACATCGAGTTGCGCGCGGTGGCCCAGCAACTGGCCGGCCGTGCGCGCCTGCTCACCTTGCTCGGCCCAGGCGGCACCGGCAAGACGCGCCTGGCCCGCCGCTATGGTCTGGCCTGGCTCGGCGACTGGGGCGGAGGCGTGTACTTCTGCGACTTGAGCGAAGCACGCAGCCTCGACGGCATCTACTTCGCCACGGCGCTGGCCCTGGGCGTGCCGCTGGGCAAAGGCGACCCCGGCGTGCAACTCGGCCACGCCATCGCGGGGCGCGGGCACTGCCTGGTCATCCTGGATAACTTCGAACAGGTGGTGACACACGCGGCCGCCTCGCTCGGCCGCTGGCTTGACCGCGCCACCGACGCCAGCTTCATCGTCACCAGCCGCGAACGGCTGCACCTGCCGGGCGAAGTGGTGTTGCCCATCGAGCCGCTGGAGCTGCGCAGCGAGGCCATCGAACTCTTTGTGGCGCGGGCCCGAACCCAGCGCCCCGAGTTCGTGCTGAGTGCCTCCAACCACGACGCCGTGGCCGAGGTCGTGCGCTTGCTCGACGGGCTGCCGCTGGCGATCGAGCTGGCTGCGGCGCGGGTGCGCATGCTGTCGCCGGCGCAGATCGTGCAACGCTTGGGGCTGCGCTTCCAGCTGCTCGTCGGTGCACGCGGCGCCGCCGCGCGCCAGGCCACGCTCAAGGCAGCCATTGACTGGTCATGGGAGCTGCTCGCACCTTGGGAGCAGGCAGCTTTGGCGCAATGTTCGGTGTTCGAAGGTGGCTTCACGCTCGAAGCCGCCGAAGCCGTGCTCGACCTCGCGGCATGGCCCGAGGCGCCGCCCGCGATCGATGCGATTCAGGCGCTGGTCGACAAAAGCCTGCTGCGCGCCTGGCTGCCCGGCAAACAACGGCGACTGGACATTGACGAACCTTACTTCGGCATGTACCTGAGCATCCACGAGTACGCCGACGGCAAGCTGCACGACGGCGGCGACAGTGCGGCACATGAAGCCCAGGCCAGGCATGCGGCCTACTTCGCCCATTTCGGCAGCGACGACGCGATTGAAGCGCTGTCGCACCACGGTGGCATGAAGTTGCGGCGCGCTTTGGCGATCGAGGTCGACAACATCGCCGCCG
>JANMMH010000709.1:0-4300 GCA_031373055.1 Rubrivivax sp.
GTGAAAGATGCTGATCGCCGGGTAGCCGCTGGACTTGGCGCCGAGGTCCGAGAACTGCTTGTACTGCCACAGATCCTCGGGCGTCATGTCGTCGTCGCTCTGCGTGCCCATGGGCCGAAGAATCACGCCGCTATGCGTGTGGTAGCTGATGGCCGCGCCGATGTTGGGGTGCGTGGTCATGAAGTGCACCATGGCGCGAACTTCGGGCTCGCTCGCCGGATAGGGGCCGGCGCCGACCTGTTCAAACTCCTGGCGCCAGTAGGCCGGGAAGTTGCGGTTCAGGTCCAGGCCTTCGCGGTCGGGGTTGGCGCTGATCTTCAGGCCGTCGTAGTTTTTCAGGGTGCCTTCAGGCATCAGCCGGTAGTAGGTGCCGCCGAATTCGCCGGGCTCGCGCGGCACCATCAAGCGCTGATCAGCCGCGCACTTTTTGTACGTGCCATGCGGGTCGGGAATGCGCATGAAAAGCATGCGGCCGTCACCGTCCACGTCCTCTTGCGTCAGGCCTTCCACCGGCTCTTCGTCATAGGGGTAGGGCCGTGTGCTGGAGCGGATGTGGCGCGGTTTGTCGGCAAGCGCCAGCTCGGCGCCGTCGGGGTTCAGGCGCGGCACGATGTACATCACGCGTGTGTCGAGCAGGTGGCGCGTTTTCTCGTCGCCTTCGACATAGCCCGACACCAGTGTGTGCAGCCAGTACAGGCAGGCCGTGCTCGCCGTCAACTCGGCGGCGTGGATGTTGCCGTCGGCCCAGAACGCGGGCTTGTCGGTGTCGGGGCCGGTGGCGCGATTCGTCACCACCAGGAGCCAGATGTCGCGGCCCTCAAAGCTCTTGCCGATCGAGCGCAACTCCACCAGTTGTGGCATCGCGGCGGCGTAGTCTTGCAGCAGTCGAGTGAGTTCGGGGTAGCGGTAGAACTGGTCGAAACGGGGGACGGGAACCTGCGGCATGGAGTTTGTGGTGTTGGTCTAGTGCAGCGGCGGATTGTGCCGCGCCGTCTTGGCGTCAAGACATGTGTTCAGACAGGCGTTCAGACAGCCACACCATCGCGGAAGACCCGCATCTCCCCCGGCTTGAAGGCGCTCCATGTCTCACCCAGCGTGAGCGGCTCGGTGGCCACGATGCACACGCAGTCCTGCGGTGTGGTGAGTGCGGCGAAGTCGACACGCAAGTCGTCGTCCGCCAGCTGCGCCGCGCCGAAGGGGTGGCGGCGTTGCAGCGAGTACAGCTTGGTTGACGCATGCGCCCACAAGGCCTGGCCGTTGCTCAAGAGCATGTTGAACGTGCCAAAGCGTGCGACCTGCGGCACCAGCTCGCGCAGCGTGTAGGTGAGCTCGGCCACCGAGGGCACATCGGCATGCGCCTTGGCCAGTTCCTGCATCAGCCAGCAAAACGCGCGCTCGCTGTCGGTGTCGCCCACCGGGCGAAAGGCACCGTGCAGCCGTGGCTGAAAGCCTTGCAGGTCACCGTTGTGCGCAAAGACCCAGTAGCGGCCCCACAGCTCGCGCACAAACGGGTGGGTGTTCTCCAGCGCGACTCGGCCCTGCGTGGCCTTGTGGATGTGGGCGATGACCTGGTCGCTCTTCACGGGATAGTTCTTCACCAGCTCGGCCACTGGCGAGCTGCGTGCGCCGTGGTGGTCAATGAAGTGGCGCAAGCCGCGGTCTTCAAAGAAGGCGATGCCAAAGCCGTCTTTGTGTTCGTCGGCACGCGAGGCCAGGCCGGTGAAGCTGAACATCACGTCGGTGGGCGTATTGGCGTTCATGCCTAGCAGTTGGCACATGGCAGTCAGGTTGGGGGTTAGTCAAACATCAGCTTGGTCATACCGCGCCAGCTCAGCAGCCGGCCCGGGTTCTGCGTTTCGTCCAGCACACCGGCCATGCGCCGGCGGATCGCCGGGCTGCGATTGGCACGCCAGATCACGAGGTCGGTGAGCCAAGGCCGGTGGTTCACGTGCGCGGCTTTCTCGTAGAGCGAGAAGCGTGGTTTGAGCGCAGCGAGTGAGGCTTCGTAGGCCTGGCGCATGCTGGCGTCGGTCGCATCGCTTGTGATGGCGCCATGCAATATCGCCTGCGCCGCCAGCAGCCCCGTCTCCATCGCCTTGCCGATGCCTTCACCCGTGAAGGCGTAGGTGCTGCCCACGGCTTCACCCGTGGCCAGCATGCCGGGGCGCGACCAGCGTGCGCCGCCTAACGAACAACGTAAGGGCGCCCCTTTGAGCTCGCCTTGCAACACGCCGCCAGCCATCAGCTCGCGTGCGGGCGCGTGCAAGTCGCAGAAGGCCTCGAACATCTCACGCAGGTTGACGGGGTGCTTGCGGCTGTGGCCATCACGCTCGACTTCGTGGCTACCGGTGAGGCCCGCGCCGATGTTGAACACGCCCCCGGGCGCCGGGAAAATCCAGCCATAGCCGTCGGCCAACTTCTTGTGCCAGACGATTTCCAGCTTGTCGATACGCCCCACCATGGCGTCGTTCTTCACATAGCCGCGCAGAGCCACACCGCTGGGCGTGCGGCGCTCGCACAGGCCTGCGGCGAGCATGGCCTGCGGCACCGCGCCGGTAGCCAGCACGACCCAGCGCGCATGCACTTCAATCAGCGTGTCGCCGACCTTGAGCCGCGCGCCCACCACCTGCTCGCCATCGAGCAGCGGCGCCTCAAAACGCGCCGCCACCAGCGGCTTGGCGCCCGCACGAAGCGCGCTGCGATACAAGATGTGATCAAACTCCTTTCGCGGCAACACAGCCATGCTGCCGGGCACGTCGACAAAACCGCCGCGTGTGCCGATGCAGCGCACGTGCTGCACGTGCTGCGCCTGGCTCATGACCTCGTCAAGCAGGCCCAGGCGGCGCAGCGCGGCGTGCGCGTCGGGGATGAGTCCGTCACCACAGACCTTGTCGCGCGGAAAGGCATGCTGGTCGGCCAGCAGCACGTCCACGCCAGCCTGCGCCAACCACTGCGCGCAGGCGCTGCCGGCAGGGCCGGCGCCAATGACCAATACCTCGGTGCGTGAAGGCAAATCGGGTGCGGTGATGGACGGCGGCGTGGGCACGATGTGGGGGTGTCAAAGGCGGCGCGATTGTAGGCAGCACCCCAAGTCCGCCGACAATATGCGGCCCTTCACAACGCCCCTTAGAGCCCACACCATGAACCGCCGCCAACGCACCCGCCTACTTGCCCTGGGCGCTGCCCTCATGCTGTCGCCAGGGCTGGCACTGGCCCAGGCCTGGCCGGGCAAGCAGCCCATCAAACTCGTGGCGGTGTTCCCGCCCGGCGGCTCGGTCGACCAAGTGGCGCGCATTCTGGCCGTGCCTTTGGCGCAGCAACTCGGGCAGGCGGTGGTGGTGGACAACAAAGGTGGCGCGTCGGGCGCCATCGGCGCGGCCGCAGTGGCCTCCAGCGCGCCCGATGGCTACACCTTCGCCGTCGTCTTTGACACCCACGCGGTCAACCCGAGTCTGCAACCCAGCATCCCTTTCGACACACGAAAAGACCTCACCGCCGTGGCCTTGATGGGCACGGGTGCCATGGTGCTGGCCACGCAAGCCGACTCGCCGTACAAGACCTTCGCCGACGTGGTGGCCGCCGCCAAGGCGGGTAAGAACGTCAACTACGGCAGCATCAGTTCGGGCAGCCTCGGCCATTTGGCGATGGCGCTGCTGGCGCGCCATGCGAAGCTCGACCTCGTGCATGTGCCCTACAAAGGCGGGGGCCCGCTCATGAACGACGTCATCGCCGGCCATGTGCAGCTGTCCATCGGCTCGGTGTTCCTGACCAAACCGCACCTGGACAGCAAACGACTGCGTGCATTGGCCGTGACCACCAGCAAGCGCAGCGCCAACCTACCCGACGTGCCGACCGTGGCCGAGAGCGGCTTTGCCGGCTTCGACGCGCCGGCCTGGTGGGCCGTGCTGGCGCCGGCGAAGACACCGCCAGAGATCATCAAGCGCATGAACGACGAGATCAACCTGGTGCTCAAGAACCCCGAGGTGGCGGGTCGGCTCGCAGCTCAAGGCATCGAGGTGCGCAGCAGCACGCCGGACGCGGCGCGCAGCTTCATCGAAGCGCAGATCGACATCTGGGCCAAGGTGGTGAAGGACAACGGCATCAAGGCCGACTGAGCACAGCGGCCAGCCTTTCGCGCACCGCGCCGGTGTGCACCGGCAGCACGATCACGTCACCGGCTTGCGCCCACTGCAGCAGTTGCATCGCGGCGGCTTCTTCGTCAGGCACGGTGGCGATGCGCGCGGCGTCCAGACCGGCTTGCACAAGGCTGCTTTGAAGCAGCGCGGGCAGCTCGCCGAGC
>JANMMH010000717.1:0-8359 GCA_031373055.1 Rubrivivax sp.
GTTCACCGCCAGCATCTTGGCCGCCAGGTTGGCCACCTGCGGCGCCGCCATCGACGTTCCCGAGATCGCAATGCGCTCGCCGCCAGGGATGAAGCTCACCACTTGATATCCGTTAGCGTGCACCTTTACCGTCGGGCCGTAGCTGGTGAAGCCGGCTTCGTCACCGGCCAGGTCGACCGCGCCGACGGTCAAGAGGTTGCGCAGCACGATGCCTGCGGGGATATCTTCGATGAAGGTCGCGTCGTTGCCCGAGTTGCCCGCTGCGGTGATGAACAGCATGCCCGGCGCATTGGCCATGGCTTGCGTGAGCGCCTTCTTGCCGATCTCGAAGTAGCGCCGCGCCAGCACTTTGCGCGCTTGCGGATCGGCACCGATACCGCACTGCTCCAGGTCGCCTTCAATGGCTGTGACGTTGCCGCCCCAGCTCATGTTGACGACGCGCGCGCCGTGTTTTTTCAGGAAGCCAACATAGGCGTGGTAGTTGCGCGCATCACGAAACGCCTGCTCCAGGCTCGGGCAGGGGTCAGGCTTCAAGGTGTGGCTGAACTCGATGCGCGCGACCAGTAGCTGCGCGTAGGGGTTGCCTTGCATGGTGATGCCGGCGACGTGCGTGCCATGCACGTAGTTGCCGATCAGGCCCAGCTCTTCCATCGCCGCTTTGTATTGGTCGGGTGGCAGTTTGGAAAGATAGGTTTTGACCTCGCTGGCCTCGGCGCTGTCGATGTTGGACTGCAGATCCGACAAGCCTTTGGTACGCGACTTCATGGTCGGCAACTGGCCGCGCAGCGCCTGCGGGATGGCCTGCAACTCACCCGTGGCGGGGCGGCTGTATTTGTCGAAGGCGATGACAAACGGCTCACCGTTTCGGCCGCGTCGCACTTGCTTGCCGAAGAGCTGGGTGTCGACGCCGCTGTCCCACACCGCCACGTTCACCGGCGTCAGGCCCTGCCCGGCTTGCAAGGTGATGTCACGCGCGGCCCAGATGTCGGTCTTGGTGACCTTGTTCGCCGCGAGGTAGGTCGAGAACACTTCGGTAAAGGTCGACTTCAAAGGCAGCGACACGAGCAGCGCGTAGCGGGCCGAGACGACGCCCGGCGCGAACTCCGAACTGAGCACACCGCTGCTGTCGACGATGGGTTGCATGACCTCACGCACGCGCCCGAGGATGAGCGCTTCGCCGATCAGTTCGGCCGAGGCCTTGAGCTCGCGTATGTCGTTTTCAACCGCCGCGTAAGGCGTCTTCGCAAGCTCGGCGGCGATGTAGTCGAGCGTCGCCTTCTTGAAGCCTTCGCTGCCCAGCGCGTGGCTGCGCGCGGCCTGGCTCACGGCGCGCAGGCGCAGGCTGCCGATCAGCTTGTCGGCGGGCTTTTCTTGCAGGCTGCGCACTTGCTCGGCGCGGTTGAAGGCCTGCTCGTAGCGTGCGTCCAGGAAGTCCAGCAGCGCCAGCGTCACCAGCAAGTCGCGCTGGCTCGCCTTGTCGGCGATCTCATAGCCGGCGAGCACGCCTTCCAGGTCTTTGCGCACGGCCGCTGCAAAGGGCGCAAAGCGCTCTGGCTTGCGCACCACGTCTTCGAGCTTGCCTTCCACGCGGTAGGTGAAGCGCGGCAGGTCTGCCGCCTTTTCGATGCGTGGCTTGGCCTGCGCCCACAGCAGCGTGTGGCCGACGGCCAGCGTGATGAAGACCAGCGCGCGCCAGCCCTTGCGGTTCAACATCATGGGTGTCCTTCGAAAGCGAAGCCGCGATGCTAAGGGCCAGGGCGCGGGCCGCGGCGAGGCTGCGACGAAGTGCCGTCAGCGTGGGTCAGCCGGTGATCAAGACCTGAATCTGCTGGAGGGCCGCAGGGTCTTCCATGGTCGTCAAGTCACCCGGGTCGCGGCTCTCGCACACGGCCTGGATGGCGCGTCGCAGCAGCTTGCCCGAGCGCGTCTTGGGCAACGCGCTGACGAAGCGCACGCGCGACGGCCGCGCCACCGCGCCCAGCGTGCTGTCCACCACCTTCATCAACTCGCCCTCGAGCTTGAGGGCCTGGGCTGGTGTGGCGACAAGGGCCGCGTCTTTGAGCACGACGAAGGCCATCGCCACCTGGCCTTTGAGCGCGTCCGCCACCCCCACCACCGCCACTTCGGCCACGGCCGTGTGGCTGGACAAACTCTCTTCGATCTCGCGCGTGCCCAGGCGATGGCCGGCGACGTTGATGACGTCGTCGGTGCGGCCGAGGATGAAGAAGTAGCCGTCCTCGTCGCGTATGCCCCAGTCGAAGGTGTTGTAGACCTGTTGGCCCGGGATGCTGTCCCAGTAGGTCTTCACGAAACGCGCGTCGTCGCGCCACACGGTTTGCATGCAGCCCGGTGGCAGCGGGCCTTTGATGACCACCACACCCTTCTTGTGTGCACCTTGAAGCTCGGCGCCGGTGGCCTCGTCGATCAGCTGCACGTCGTAGCCGTACACCGCCTTGCCGGGCGAGCCGAACTTGGTCTTGGCGGGCTCAACGCCGTGGCACAAGGTGAGAATGGGCCAGCCGGTTTCGGTCTGCCAGTAGTTGTCGATGACGGGTTTGCCGAGCGCTTGGGAGATCCACGTCGCGGTGGGCTCGTCCAACGGCTCGCCGGCCAGAAAGAGCGCGCGCAGCGAGGACAGGTCGTGGCGTGACAGCGCCGTAGGGTCTTGCTTTTTCAACACCCGCACGGCGGTGGGTGCGCTGAACATCACCGTGACCTTGTACTTTTCGACCAGGCTCCACCAGATGGCCGCGTCGGGGCGGGTCGGCAAGCCTTCGTACATCAGCGTGGCCATGCCCGCGATGAGCGGGCCGTAGACGATGTAGCTGTGGCCCACCACCCAACCGATGTCGCTGGTGGAGAAGTAGGTCTCGCCAGCCTGGCCGCAAAAGATGTGCTTCATGCTCGCCGCCAGCGCCACGGCGTAGCCGCCGGTGTCGCGCTGCACACCTTTGGGCTTGCCTGTGGTGCCGCTGGTGTAGAGCGTGTAGCTGGGGTGGGTGGACTCGACCCACTCGCAAGGCACCGGTGTGTTCAGGTGCTTTTCGCGCCAGACTTCATAACGTTCATCGCGAGCGGCGACTTCGCTGAACGGCGCCAGGCCCCGGTTCACCATCAACACCTTCGCTGGCTTGTGGGTGGCCAAGGTGATGGCTTCGTCGAGCAAAGGCTTGTAGGCCATGACCTTGCCGCCACGGCTGCCAGCGTCGGCACTGACGATGACGCTGGGCGTCGCGTCGTCAATGCGGCTGGCCAGGCTCACGCTGGCAAAACCACCGAAGACAACCGAGTGCAGCGCGCCGATGCGCACGCAGGCGAGCATGGCAAACGCCGCTTCCGGGATCATCGGCATGTAGATCAGCACGCGGTCGCCCTTGCCCACGCCGAGTGACATCAACGTGGCGGCCATGCGCTGCACTTCGGCGTGCAATTGCGAGAAGGTGTAAGTCTTCTGCAGCTCAACCTCGGTCGAGACCCAGATCAGCGCAGCTTGGTCGCCGCGCGCTCGCAGGTGGCGGTCGACCGCGTTGTGGCACAGGTTCGTGGTGCCGCCGACAAACCAGCGGCTGAAGGGCGGGTTGTCGTTGTCACAGACGCGATCAAACGGCTGGTGCCAGTCGATGAGCTGGGCTTGTTCGGCCCAGAAGGCTTCACGCTCGTCGATCGAGCGGCGGTAGAAGTCGCGGTAGCTCATCGTGTCTCCTGGCTGCCATGAATGGCTGTGCTTTGGCGCCATTGTCCCGCCCGGCCTTGCAGCTCGCTGACGCCAGGTGCGGTGGTATCGTCGCGGCCGCATGCAACGAGCCACCACCACCCTGCCCCGCTGCCTTGGCCTTGCCGTTTTGGCACTGGCCCTGGGCGCGCAGGCCGATCCCGCGCCCGCCGGCGACAAGGTCTTGCAGTTCCTGCATGACAAGGGCCTGGTCCCGGTGGCGCAAGAAGCGCAGCAGGCCATGCGCCAGGCGCGCGATGTCGCGACCGAGCTTGCCGGTGACTTGATCTCCACCGCGATGAACCTCCTGGGCGTGCCCTACCGCCGTGGTGGCAGTTCGGCCGACGACGGCTTTGACTGCAGCGGTTTCACGCGCCACATCTTCGCGTCGACCCTGGGCCTGGTGCTGCCGCACCGCGCCGAGCAGCAGGCGCGCGACCAAAACCTCAGCACCATCAAGCGCGACGAACTGCGGCCGGGCGACCTGGTCTTCTTCAACACCATGAAACGCGCGTTCTCGCACGTGGGTATCTACATGGGTGAGGGCAAGTTCATCCACGCGCCACGCAGCGGCGGCCAGGTGCGCATTGAAGATATGCGCCACGCCTACTGGACGCAGCGCTTCAACGGCGCGCGGCGGGTCGAGATAGTCTCGGCCGACGGCCTGACACGCGACGCCACGACATCACAGCGTTGATCCCATCATGGGCGACAGCGTGATTCCCTTGGTTGACCTGCGCTATGCCGCAGGCAAGCCGCTGGTGCCGGCGCAGCCCGTCGCGCCCAATGGTTTGCTGTCCGACCAGATCGGCCGCCCGCTGCGTGACCTGCGCATCTCGGTCACCGACCGCTGCAACTTCCGCTGCAGCTACTGCATGCCCAAGGAAGTCTTCGACAAGCAGTACAACTTCTTGCCACAGAGCTCGCTCCTGAGCTTCGAAGAGATCACACGCGCGGCACGGCTCTTCGTCGCCCATGGTGTGCAAAAACTGCGCTTGACGGGCGGCGAGCCGACCTTGCGCAAAAACCTCGAGGTCCTGATCACCATGCTGGCCCAGCTGCGCACGCCCGAAGGCGCGCCGCTGGACATCACGCTGACCACCAACGGCTCCTTGCTAACACGCAAAGCGCAAGCACTCAAGGACGCTGGACTGAACCGCATCACCGTCAGCCTGGACGCACTGGACGACGCCATCTTTCGGCGCATGAACGACGTTGATTTTCCGGTGGCCGACGTGCTGGCGGGCATCGACGAAGCCGTGCGTGTGGGCCTGGCACCGATCAAGATCAACATGGTCGTCAAGCGCGGCACCAACGACCATGAAATCGTGCCGCTGGCGCGCCACGTGCGCGAGCGCTTCGGCCCCGGCGTGGTGCTGCGTTTCATCGAATACATGGACGTGGGCTCGACCAACGGCTGGCGCATGGACGAGGTGCTGCCCTCTGCTGAGGTGCAGGCGCGCCTGCACGCGGCCTTTCCGCTGCGTGCTTTGCAGCCCACGGTCGTGGGCGAAACGGCCGAGCGCTGGGCTTACGCCGATGGCGGCGGCGAAGTGGGTTTCATCAGCAGCGTGACGCAGGCCTTTTGCCACGACTGCAACCGCGCGCGGCTGTCCACCGAGGGCAAGCTTTTCCTGTGTTTGTTCGCCTCGCGCGGCCACGACGTGCGCGCGCTCTTGCGTGGCGCAGATGCAAGCGGCCAGCCCTATAGCGATGCGCAAATCGCCGGCGCGCTGGGCCTCATCTGGTCAGCGCGTGATGACCGTTATTCCGAGTTGCGCAGCCAGCAGGCCGCTCCCGCAGACAGCGGCGAACGACGGGTCGAGATGCATTACATCGGTGGTTGACGGGCGCGGCGCCGTTCACCGGTCCCGTCAGTCGGCACCTTGCTGCACCGCTTCCACTTCGGTAATGCCGCCGGGCACGCGGCGCCTGGCGAATAACGAGTAAACAGTGGGCACGACGAAAATCGTCAGCAGCGTGCCGACCGACATACCGCCCACGATGACCCAGCCGATCTGGCGCCGGCTCTCGGCGCCCGCGCCTGAGGCCAGCGCCAGCGGCAAAGCGCCCAGCACCATGGCGCCGGTGGTCATCAAGATCGGGCGCAGGCGCAGGCTGGCAGCTTCGACCACGGCCGCCACGACATCTTTGCCGTCCTGGCGCAACTGGTTGGAAAACTCGACGATCAGGATGCCGTGTTTGGTGATCAAACCCACCAGCGTGATGAGGCCGATCTGCGAGTAGACGTTTAGCGTGCCGCCCGATATCTGCAGGGCCGCCAGCGCGCCGACCATCGACAAGGGCACCGACAACAAGATCACGAAGGGGTCGACAAAGCTTTCGAACTGCGCGGCGAGCACCAGGAAGATGAACAGCAGCGCGAGCACAAAGACCACGCCCAGCGCACCCGAGGATGCGCGGAACTCGCGGCTCACGCCGTTGAGCTCAGACGCATAACCCGAAGGCAGCACACGCGCCGCCGTGTCGTCCATGAACTTCAGCGCCTCACCCAGCGAGTAGTCGGGCCCAAGGTTGGCGGTGATGGTCACCGAGCGGCGCTGGTTGAAGTGGTTGAGCTCGCGCGGGCTCACGGCCTCGCGGATCTTGACCAGTGAGGACAGCGGCACCATCGCTTCGTTGCGCCCACGCACGAAGAGCTTTTCGATGTCCTCAGGCGTGGCGCGGCCGCTCTCACTGGTCTGCACCAGCACGTCGTACTGTTCGGCGTCGCGTTTGTAGCGCGTGACGGCGCGGCCGCCGAGCATGGTCTCGACGGTTCGCGCCACCGCCTCGACCGAGACGCCCATGTCCGCCGCGCGGTCGCGATCGACGTCGACAAAGATCTCGGGCTTGTTGAGTTGCAGGTCGATGTCCGGCTGCACGATGCCCGGGTTCTTGGTCATCTCCGCCACCATCTGGCCAGCCACGCGGGCCATGGCCTCGTAGCTCTCGCCGCTGACGATGACGTAGTTCAGTGGCCGCTCGCGAAAGCCCTGGCCCAGGCTGGGCGGTGTGATCGGGAAGACGCTGATGCCGGGCAATGCGCTTACTTGCGGCAATAGTTTTCGCGCCAGCTCTTGTGTGGTGATGTTGCGGTCAGCCCAGTCCACGGTACGCAAGACCGCAAACGCGCTGGAGACCTGGCCGCCGCCGATGAAGAGGAAGCGGCGGTCAAACTCGGGGTAGGCCGCCGTGATGCGGTCTAGCGCATCGAGGTAGCGCGCGGTGTATTCCAGTGTCGAGCCGTCGGGCGCGCGGATGGGCATGGCGATGACGCCGCGGTCTTCCATCGGCGAGAGCTCGCTCTTGGCGGTGCTGAAGAGCCAAGCACTCGCACCCGCCGAGGCCAACATCACCAGCACCACGGCCCAGCGGTGGCGCAGCGTGAAGCGCAGAAAGCGCGTGTAGCCGCGCGTCAGCGCCACCAGATTGCGCTCCATGAAGCGGTCAAACCAGCCAGGCTTGTGGTTGTGGCGCAGCAGCTTGCTGCACATCATCGGTGTGAGCGTGAGTGCGACAAAACCGGAGACGAGCACGGCGCCGGCAAGCGTCAGCGCGAACTCGGCAAAGAGCCGCCCGGTGCGCCCTGGCGTGAAGGCCAGCGGCGCGAACACCGCCGCCAGCGTGAGCGTCATGGCCACCACCGCGAAGCTGATTTCGCGCACACCTTTGAGTGAGGCCTGGAAGGGGCTGGAGCCTTCTTCGTTGTGGCGAAAGATGTTCTCCAGCACGACGATGGCGTCGTCCACCACCAGTCCAATCGCCAGCACCAATGCCAGCAGCGTGAGCGTATTGATGGTGAAGCCGGCCAGCGCGATGAGTGCGAAGCTGCCGATCAGGCTGACAGGAATCGTTACCAGCGGAATGATCGAGGCGCGCAGTGTGCGCAGGAAGACGAAGACCACCAGCGCCACCAGCACCACGGCTTCAGCCACGGTGCGGAACACGGCCTTGATGGAACGGTCGATGAAGACCGAGTTGTCGTTGGCCTGGTGTACGGTGACCGAGGCCGGCAGGTCGCGCTGGATCTGCGGCATCAAAGCGCGCACACCCGCGCTGACTTCCAAAGGGTTGGCCGTGGCGTTGCGGATGACGCCGGTGGAAATCGACGGCACGCCGTTGAGCCGCACGCGCGAACGCTCGCTGGCGGCCGCCTCTTCCACACGCGCCACGTCGCGCATGCGCACGGTGAAGTTGCCCAGCGTCTTCACCGCGATGTTGTTGAACTGCTCGACGGTGTTGAGGTCGGTGCGCGAGGTCACGCTGAACTCGCGCTGCTGGCTCTCAATGCGCCCGGCCGGAACCTCAAGGTTTTGCCGGCGTAGGGCATCTTCGGCGTCTTGCACGGTGAGCCGGTACGAGGCCAGCTTGTCAGGGTCGAGCCAGATGCGCATGGCGTAGCGGCGGTCACCGCCCACCTGCACGTCAGCCACGCCGGGCACGGTTTGCAAGCGCGGCTTGACGACGCGGTTGACGAGATCGGTGAGCTCCAGCGGGCCCATGGTCTCGCTGGTGTAGGCCAGCCAGATCGTCGGCGTGGCGTCGGCTTCGACCTTGGAGATGACGGGCTCGTCGGTTGCCGCAGGCAGCCGCCCGCGCACACGCGCCACGCGGTCGCGCACCTCAGCCGCCGCCGTGTCGGGG
>JANMMH010000721.1:0-3135 GCA_031373055.1 Rubrivivax sp.
GCCGGTAAACGTTCTTCAGTGGCTCGATGCTGGCCACGTCAACACGCTCGTTCACCTGGTGGATGGTGGCGTTGATCGGCCCGAACTCGATGACTTGAGGGCAGATGCGCTTGATGAAGCGGCCGTCGGACGTGCCGCCGGTGGTCGACAGCTCTGGCCTCACGCCGCACTCGGCTTCAATGGCGGCTTTCAAGGCGGCGCTCAGCGTGCCCGGCGCGGTGAGGAACGGCTCGCCGCCCAGCGTCCATGTCAGCTCATGTTGAACATTATGTCTGGCCAGCACCGCCACCACACGCGCCTTCAAAGTGTCGGGCGTGGACTCGGTACAGAAGCGGAAATTGAAGTCCACCACCAGCTCGCCCGGGATGACATTGCCCACGCCCGTGCCGGCGTGGATGTTGCTGACCTGCCAGGTGGTGGCAGGAAAGAAGGCGTTGCCTTCGTCCCAGCGCGTCGCCGCGAGCTCGGCCAGCGCCGGCGCGAATTCGTGGATGGGGTTGCGCGCCAGCTGCGGATAGGCGACATGGCCTTGCACGCCGCGCACCACCAACCGCGCGCTGAGCGTGCCGCGGCGGCCGTTCTTCACCGTATCACCCAGACGCGCCACCGAGGTCGGCTCGCCGACGATGCAGGCATCGAGCAGCTGGCCGCGTGCTTGCAGTGCCTCCACCACGCGCACCGTGCCGTCGCGTGCCGGGCCTTCTTCGTCGCTGGTGAGCAGCAGGGCCACACTGCCGCGATGCGGTTTGGCGTCAGCGTCGGTAGCGAACTCAATGGCCGCAACCACCATCGCCGCGACCGAGGTCTTCATATCCGCCGCACCGCGCCCGTACAGGTGACCATTGCGGTAGCTCGGCACAAAAGGGTCGCTCGTCCAATGCTGCAGCGGGCCCGTCGGGACGACATCCAGGTGCCCCGCCAATGCCAGCACAGGGCCGCTGCTAACGCCACGTTTGATGGCCCACAGATTGGTCACCAGCGCCTCGGGTGGGCCGCCATGAAACCACTCGATCTCGAAGCCCACCTGCGCCAGCTGTGTAGCGATCAAGGCTTGACACCCCGCGTCGTCGGGGGTGACCGAAGGACGCGCGATGAGCTCTTCCAGCAGCCTTTGTGTGGCACTCACAAGGGGCGGCCCCAGGGTGTCGTCTTTGGCGCCTGGGCTTCCTCGGGCCGCACTTCGATGTTGAGCTCGGTGAAGACAGCGGCATCACTCTCTTCACGCTTGGGTGAGACGCGCGAGACCGGCGCCATCTCGTTTTGCAAACGCCACAAAAGGTTGGTCGGCGAGTCGGACTGCGTCAGGCCTTCGTCGCGCGAGACCACACCTTCGTTGATGAGCCGCGCGATGTCTTGCTCAAAGGTCTGCGAGCCTTCGGCGAGCGACTTTTCCATCGCTTCTTTCACGCCCGACAAGTCACCTTTTTCCACCAGCTCGCTGATGAGCTTGGTGTTGAGACAGATCTCCACCGCCGGCACGCACCCGCCCGCGTTGGCGCGCAGCAGGCGCTGCGAGACGATGGCGCGCAGGCCCGCTGACAAGTCCGACAAGAGCGTGGACCGCGCCTCGGGTGTGTAGAACGACAAGATGCGCCCGAGCGCGTGATAGCTGTTGTTGGCGTGCAGCGTAGCCAGCACCAGGTGGCCCGAGAGCGCGTACGAGATCGCCGAGGTCATGGTTTCGCGGTCGCGAATTTCGCCGATCAAGATGCAGTCGGGTGCCTGGCGCAGGGCGTTCTTCAAGGCCACTTGCAGCGACTGCGTGTCGCGGCCGACCTCGCGCTGATTCACGATCGAACGCTTGTTGGTGAAGAGAAATTCGATCGGCTCTTCAATCGTCAAGATGTGGCCGGTAACCTGCTGGTTACGCCACTCCAACATCGACGCCAATGTGGTGCTCTTGCCCGTGCCCGTGGCGCCGACCATCAAGATCAGTCCACGCGGCTCGATCACCAGGGTCGACAACATCGCCGGCACGCCCAGCGTGTCCAGCGCCGGGATGTCTTTGGGAATGCAGCGGATCACCACCGCAATCGAGCCACGCTGGCGAAAGCCCGAAAGCCGGAAGCTGCCGAGGCCGCCGATGGCCACGCCGACATTGAGCTCGCCGCTGTCGTCGAGCTCTTCCATTTGCTGCGGCGAGAGAATTTCCGACAGCAGCACGCGGATCTGCGCCGGGCTCACCAGCTGGTCTGACAGCTGCATGATTTGCCCGTTGATCTTGATGAGGATCGGCGTGTTGGCCGACATGTAGTAGTCCGAGGCCGTCTTCTCGGCCATCAGGCGCAGCACACGTTCCATGTTCCCGCTCATCGAAGCTCCCGTGCTTGAAATGCCGATTCTTGCTGCCGATGATCCCAGAGCGGTGATCAGGCTCGCAACAATTCGTTGATGCTGGTTTTGGCGCGTGTTTGCGCGTCGACCTTCTTCACGATCACCGCGCAGTACAAGCTGTGTGTGCCGTCGGCTGATGGCATGCTGCCACTGACGACGACCGAGCCCGCCGGCACGCGGCCGTAGCTCACAAGACCCGTGGCGCGGTCAAGGATCTTGGTACTCTGGCCGAGGAACACGCCCATGCTGATGACCGAGTTCTCTTCGACGATGACGCCTTCCACCACTTCGCTTCGTGCGCCGACAAAACAGTTGTCTTCGATGATGGTCGGGTTGGCTTGCAGCGGCTCCAGCACACCGCCGATGCCCACGCCACCCGAGAGGTGCACGTTCTTGCCGATCTGCGCGCACGAGCCCACGGTGGCCCAGGTGTCGACCATGGTGCCTTCATCGACATAGGCGCCGATGTTCACGTAGCTCGGCATCAGCACCACGTTCTTGGCGATATAGCTGCCGCGCCGCGCCACCGCAGGCGGCACCACGCGCACGCCCGTAGTGCGCATGGCAGCTTCATCAAGGTGCGCGAATTTGGTCTTCACTGTGTCGAAGAAACCCAGGTCACCGGCGCGCATGATTTGGTTGTCGTTGAGGCGAAAGCTCAGCAGCTCGGCCTTCTTCACCCACTGGTTCACCGTCCACTGGCCCACACCGTGGCGCTCGGCAACGCAGATGCGCCCGGCGTTCAGGTCGCTGATGACGGCTTCGACCGTGTCGCGCACTTGTGGCGCGTTGAGTGCGCTG
>JANMMH010000754.1:0-2247 GCA_031373055.1 Rubrivivax sp.
CACCCGCCCGAAAAGTTCGCCCGCGTCTTCGCACGCGCCCGCGAGCTCGGTTTCAAGCTTGTGGCCCACGCGGGTGAAGAAGGCCCGCCGGCCTATATCGAGAGTGCATTGGATGTCCTGCACGTGCAGCGCATCGACCACGGCGTGCGCTGCCTGGAAAGCCCCGCGCTGGTGGCGCGCCTGGCGCGCGAACGCATGCCGCTGACCGTATGCCCGCTGTCCAACGTCAAGCTGTGTGTCTTCAAGACGCTGGCCGAGCACAACTTGCCAGCCCTGCTCGACGCCGGCCTGTGCGTCACCATCAACAGCGACGACCCCGCGTACTTTGGCGGTTATGTCAACGACAACTACGTGCAGACTTTCGCTGCGCTGCCGCAGCTCACCGCCGCCCACGCGCGCCAGCTTGCGCTGAACAGCTTCGAGGCGAGCTTCGCGCCGGAAGTGGACAAGGCGCACTGGGCGCGACAGCTTGATGCCGTGTTCGCGCAAGCGCGCTGAAGGCTGGTCGTGCACGTCAAGGCCTTTGAGCCGCAGCAGGCGCGCGCACTGGTGTTGATGTGGCGCGCAAGCTTCGAGCACGGTGTGGGCGTCAAAGACCCGCATTCGATCGACGAGCAGCTTGACTACTTGCTGCAACAGGTGGTGCCCATGAGCCGCGTGCGGGTGGCGATGCACGGCGCGCGCATCGACGGTTTCCTGGCCAGCACGCCGGAATGCGTGGTGCAGCTCTACGTGCGTGTCGAATGCATCGGCCAAGGCATTGGTGGGGCGCTGCTTCGCTTGGCGCAGGCAGAGTCCACCGGCCGGCTGGAACTCTTCACCTTCGCTCGCAACACCCGCGCCCGCGCCTTCTACGAACACCACGGCTTCAAAGCCACGGTCTTTGGCTTTGAGCCGACCTGGCAGCTTGAGGATGTGAAGTACGAGTGGGTGCGCGACAGTACTGTGCGGGTGCCATGAATCGCTAACTGTCAAAATGAGTAGGTTTCCTTTTCGTCAACCAGTGCGGCGCACCGCGCTGACCTGTCGTTGTCGACCGCCGCACAAGTCGGCAAAGGAGCGCCCATGATCACCCGACGCGACCTTGTGTTGGCCGGCGCTTCACTCTCTGCGAGGCAGGCCATGGGCACCGCCGCCACCGACTGGGACACGGCTGCGCCAGAGTCCCAAGGCATGCGTGCCGGCGCCGTGGCGGATACCTTGACGGCTGGCGAGGCATTGCCAGGCCTGCGTGCGCTGGTCGTGGCACGGCGCGGTGTGCTGATGGCTGAGCGCTACTACGCCGGCGCCACCGCCCAGAACCTGCAGCCTATCAACTCTGCAACCAAGAGCGTGTGCTCCATGCTCGTTGGCTTGGCATTGCGCGACGGTCGCGTGAAGAGCCTTGACGACACGGTGGCGCAACTCATTCCAGACGCCATAGCCGAGGTGCCCGAGTCGCCCGCAGCTTCCGTCACGCTGCGACAGATTCTGTCCGGCCGCTCAGGTCTCGCCTTCGATCCGATGCTCTTTGGCCAGCTCGCCGCGGCCAAACCACTGGTGCGTTACGCGCTGAGCCGGCCCGTCGTTCCTGTTCCGCCGCCCGGGTGGTCCTACAACGACGCGCTGGTCTCGTTGATAGCCCCGATCCTTGAGCGCGCGCAGGGTGCTGACCTGGCCGTGCTGGCGGCTCGGCAGCTGTTCGACCAACTGGGCATCGAGCGCTTTGAATGGCGGCGCGATCGTGACGGGAACCCTCTCGCACCTGGGGGATTGGCGTTGCGCACACGCGACCTTCTCAAGGTCGCGACCTTGATGATTGAGGGCGGTCGCTGGCGAGGGACACAGGTGCTGCCCGAATCCTGGGTGACTGAGAGCCTGACGCCGCAGGGCCCGGCCACATGGCGCGCGGGGCCCGTTGCAGACGTCGGCTATGGACTCCTCTGGTTCACCGGGCGCCTGCATGGCCAATGCGTGGCTTGGGCTTGGGGTTATGGAGGGCAGTTCTCGTTGCTGGCACCTGAACTGAAGTTGGCGGTGGCCACGGCCGCTACGTCGCCGTCACCGTCCGCACTTAGAGAACAGACTGACGCAGTGATGACGCTCGTGGGGAGGATGGTGGAAGCGGCCGCTTAGGGCCTCCCCGGCGCGCGCGCGATTCGGACCCAAGAGGAACTTGCGGTTCTTATCTCACGCGAACGTTCCTCACCCCGCCATCGGCCCCGGCGGCGGCTGCCACAGCTCGATGCGGTTGCCCTCGGGGTCCAT
>JANMMH010000761.1:0-1618 GCA_031373055.1 Rubrivivax sp.
GCCGACATCGAACGCCTGACGCGCCGGCAAAGCGCGCGCCTGGCGCAGCTCGGCTGAACCCTTTTTGAGTAGAAGCCCATGACGCAAACCATCCTCACCGAACTCGACCCACGCGCCGTAGAAATCCTCTCGCAGGTGACGACGGCGACGCTGACCACCATGCTGCTGAAAAAGGGCCTGCGCAACGTCTGGCTGCTTGGCACCAAGCCGCTGCGCCCTGGCCAGCCGCGCCTGGTGGGCCGAGCCTTCACGCTGCGTTTTGTGCCCGCGCGTGAAGACCTGGCCACACCCGAGTCGTGGTCGTCCCCCATCTCCACACGCGCCGCCATCGAGGCCATGCCCGCCGGCTGCATCGCCGTCGTCGACGCCATGGGTGTGCAAGACGCCGGCATCTTTGGCGACATCCTGTGCGCACGCATGGCAAAGCGTGGTGTGGCCGCGCTCATCACCGACGGCGTGGTGCGCGACGTCGCTGGCGTGCTCGGCACCGGGCTGCCCGTGTGGTGCGCCGGCGTGGCAGCACCCCCTTCGGTGGCTGGCCTCACGTTCGTCGCCTGGCAGCAGCCCATCGGCTGCGGCGGCGTGGCCGTGTTCCCGGGTGACGTGGTGGTCGTCGACGACGACGGCGCCGTGCTCATCCCCGTCGCGCTGCTCGAAGAGATGCTGGCCGTAGCGCCTGAGCAAGAGCGGCTTGAAGGCTGGATCATGTCGCAGGTGCAAGCCGGCGCGGCGCTGCCGGGGCTGTATCCGCCTAACGCTGAAAATAAGGGGCGGTATATCGACGACATGGCGGCCGTGGAAAAGGCCGCGCAGCGCGACTGATCTTCCGCGAGCGCGCCTTGACCTACGTCACCAACTCCTCCACCGCATCGGCCCACACGGCCGTGCACTTGCGGTAACCGCCGCGCGTGAGGTGGATCTCGTTGACCCAGTCGCCTGAGCTGCCCGTCGCGCCGGCTTGCGCCACGGTCACGCCCGCCAGGCCCATGGTGTCGACGAGGTGCAGGTTGCACAGCGGGTCCACCGCGCGGCACTCGACGATGAGTTGCCAGATGAGCGCGCCCATGCGGCCGAGCAATTCGTCGGCCACGGCAAGCCGCTGCGACAACGGGATCGTAAACATCTCGAACGCCGGGTGCAGCCACGGCCCCTGGCCCAGGCCCGCACCCGATGGCCGCGGCATCACACGCGCGTAGTTGTGCATGAAGAGCGGCACGCGCAGGTTCGGGCCGCGGTCGCGCAAGTCCACGAGCTGCTTGAAGACCACGCGCATGTGGCCGGCGAAGGTGTCCCAACCCGGTTCGCTGACGAAGGCATTCGCAGGCTGCGGCCCCGCGCCTCGCTCGGCGGCGGTGCGCAACAGACGCCGCTCCGGTGCTTCGTTAGGCGCTGAGCCGGCGGCCGCGATGAGGTCGTTGCCCATGCCCGAGATGAAGATGGCACTCCAGCGGCTGGCCAGGGGGCCATTCATCATGCGCAAGAAGTTGGGCTCGCTCGTGGTGTCGGTGAAGAGGCGCAGCACCTTGCCCGGCCGCGCGGTCTGCACGATCACCGTGCGTTTGGCGAAGGCCATCTCCAGCAGCAGGTTGCTGGTCACCCCCGGCGGCAGCGCGCCGAT
>JANMMH010000812.1:0-7903 GCA_031373055.1 Rubrivivax sp.
TTCATCGGTGGCGGCACGCCCAGCCTTTTTTCGCCCGATGGCATCAACCGCCTGCTGGCCGACATCCGCGCCCGCCTGCCGCTGTTGCCGGGCTGCGAGATCACGCTGGAGGCCAACCCGGGCACGTTCGAGAAGGAGCGCTTCCGCGCCTTCCGCGCCGCCGGCGTCACGCGGCTTTCGGTGGGCGTGCCGAGTTTCAACGACGCCAGCCTGCAAGCCCTGGGCCGCGTGCACAACGCCGAGCAGGCCCGTGCGGCCATCCATGAGGCGGCGTCGGCCTTCGCTACCTTCAACATCGACCTGATGTATGCGCTGCCCGGGCAGACGCTGGCCGACCTGGAGCATGAGCTGGACGAGGCGCTGGCCTTCAAGCCGCCGCACCTGTCGATCTACCACCTGACGATCGAACCCAACACGATGTTCGCGGTGGCGCCCCCTGCGCGGCTGCCCGACGACGACCTGGCCAGCGACATGCTCGACCTCATCACCGCGCGCACGGCGGCCACGGGCTTGGCGCGCTATGAAGTCTCGGCCTTTGCGCAAAGTGGCCACGCCTGTGAGCACAACCTGAACTACTGGCGCTTTGGGGACTATCTGGGCATCGGCGCGGGCGCGCACAGCAAGATCTCGTTCCCCGGCCGCATCGTGCGCCAGGTGCGCTGGCGCGAGCCCGCCGCGTACATGACGCACGCGGCTGCGGGCAAGGCGGTGTCCAACGAACACGAGGTGGCGGCGTCGGAGCTGCCGTTTGAGTTCATGCTCAATGCACTGCGCCTGAAAGACGGCTTTGAGCTGCGCTTGTTTGCCGAGCGCACCGGCGTGGCGCTGTCGCGCATCGACGCGGCGATCAACACCGCGGTGCAGCGCGGCTGGCTGCGTCGCGAGGGCAGCGTGCTAACGCCTACCGTACGCGGCTTTGATTTCCTCTCCGAGGTGCAGCAGCTCTTTTTGGCTTAGCCGCGCGCGCGCAGCGTCAAACACGCGAGCTCATGCCGTTGTGCGCGCGCAGGTGGTCGACCAAACGTGTGGCGATGCGCGACAGCGGCAACACCTCGTTCGCCGCGCCATGGTTGATGGCCTCGCGTGGCATGCCAAAGACGACGCAGCTCGCTTCGTCTTGCGCGATGTTGAAGCTGCCGGCGTCGCGCATTACGCGCATGGCCTCGGCGCCGTCACCGCCCATGCCGGTGAGCATCACGCCCAGCGCGTTGGGGCCGGCCACACGCGCGGCGGAGCGAAACAGCACGTCCACCGAAGGCTTGTGGCGGTTCACCGGTTCGCCGTCTTTGACGCGCACGATGTAATTCGCACCCGAGCGCTCCACGCTCATGTGCAGGCCACCGGGGGCGATGTAGGCGTGGCCAGGCAGCACGCGGTCGCCGTCACGCGCTTCAGCCACGCGGATGCGGCACAGGCCGTCCAGGCGCGTGGCGTAGCTCTTGGTGAAGCCCAGCGGCATGTGCTGGGTGATGAGCACGGCGGGCGCGTCGGCGGGCAGTTGCACCAGCACTTCGCGCGTCGCCTCGGTGCCACCAGTGGACGCACCGATGAAGATGAGTTTTTCGGTCGACAGCCGGCCTACTGAAGCGGTGGCTGCGGGTGCGGCGGCGACGGGGCTGGTGCCTGCGGCCGGAGCCCCGGGCAGGCGGCGCACACGAGCCTTCGAGGCCGTGCGGATCTTCTCGGTGATGTCGTCGCCGAGCTGGCGCAAGCCGTCGGCGACGCCGATCTTGGGCTTGGCCACAAAGTCCACCGCGCCGAGCTCCAGCGCCTTCAGCGTGATCTCGGCGCCGCGCTCGGTGAGGGTGGACACCATCACCACCGGCATCGGGCGCAGGCGCATGAGCTTGCCCAAGAAGTCGATGCCGTCCATGCGCGGCATCTCGATGTCCAGCGTGATGACGTCGGGGTCCAGAGCGCGGATCATTTCGCGCGCGATCAGCGGGTCGGCCGCCGCGCCCACGCAACACATGTCGCTTTGCCGATTGATGATCTCGGTGAGCAGGCTGCGCACGAGCGCCGAATCGTCGACCACCACCACGCGTGTTTTCATGTTCTTGCCTTTCGGTGTCAAAACAAATCGACCGAGCCGCCGCTGCTGGCAGGCGTGGCCTTGGCCGCCGCCGCGCGCTCTTGCGCGGCCAGCGCCTCGGTGTTGGTCGAGGCCAGGCGCCTGACCATGGCCTTGCCGCTGGCGGGCAAGAAGCAGACCTTGCGTGCGTAGACGTCCAGCACGTCTTTGCTGACTACGGTGATGCGCTCGGTGCGCAAGTAGTCCATCACGAAGCTGGTATTGCGCTCGCCGACGTTGAGCGAGCTCATGCCGCTGATGACGGCGCCACCACCAAAGACCTTGGCCTCCATCGCCCCGCGCGTGGCGCCGCGTTTGACCATCTCGCCGATGAGCAAGTCCATGGCAAAGCCGCCGTAGCGGCCGTTGGCGCCTGCGCCCCCGTTGCCGCCATCGGGCAGCATGAAGTGGTTCATGCCGCCCACGCGCTGCTGGCGGTCCCACAAGCACGCGGCGATGCATGAGCCCAGGGTTGTGGTGATCAGCATGTCCTCGTCGTGCACGAAGTATTCGCCGGGCAGCACCTTCACGGCGTCGTTGCGAAAGTGCGCGTCGAAGTAGAAGAACGTGGCTTCGCCGGGGCGATGCGGTCGTGCTCTGAGTTGGTCCAGGCGCGAAGGCGCACCGGGCGCCACGCGCGCGGCACGCGCGGCAGGGTCGGCGGATGCAGGCATCACTTGTTTTCGGGTTCGGTGGGTTGTTGTTGAGCGCTGAAACGGGGATAAAACGGGCTCAAACACGCTCGTAAATCGTCTTGCTACGCAGGCGGAAATGCTCGCGTGCGTCGGTGAAGTTTTCCGAGTGGCCCACGTAGAGCAGCCCGCCGGGTTTGATCACGCTGTGCATGCGCACGAGCAAACGGCGCTGCGTGGCAGTGTCAAAGTAAATCATGACGTTGCGACAGAACACGATGTCGAAGGCTGCGCCCAGGCCCGACCAATTCGTGCTCATCAAATTGAAGCTGCGAAATTCGACCAGTCGGCTGAGCTCGGGGCGCACGCGCATCGAGCCCGCGTTGGCGCCGGTGCCGCGCAAGAAGTGCCGGCGCAAGCGCTCGGGTGACAGGCCACGTGCCTGCGCGTCGTAGACGCCGTGCTGCGCGATGGCCAGCACCTTGGTGTCGATGTCGCTGCACACGATCTTGACGTTGGCCGAGACACCCAGCGCCTCAACCACCGTCATCGCCAACGAATAGGGTTCTTCGCCAGTGGAGGCGGCGTTGCACCACAGGCGCAAGGGGCCGGACTTAAGCGAAGCGCGTGTGCGCAGGTCGTCCACCAGCGCTTCAAAGTGATGCTCTTCGCGGAAGAAGGAGGTCAGGTTGGTGGTGAGGCAATTCACGAACTCTTGCCATTCGCCTTCGCTGCCAGCGCTTTCTAACGTTTGAAGGTAGGTGGCAAAGGAGACGTGGCCGGTCTCGCGCAGCCGGCGCGAAAGTCGGCTGTAGACCATGGCTTGTTTGCCTGCTTGCAGGCTGATGCCGGCGCGTTTGTAGATGAGCTGGCGCACGCGGTCGAAGTCGGCCGGGCGCAGCTCGTAGGCTGTGCGCAGCGTGGCGGCGGTGGGGGTGTCGGCGGTGCTCATGGACGGTGGGCGCTGGGCGTGCAGACGGCTAAAGGTTCGCAGGGAGTGTCGGCGCAGCGCATGGGCCCACGGGCTTGAAGAAGACCCGGCATGCCATGCCTTCTCGGGCCCTTTGCCCCGGGGTCGGGCTGCTAGACTGCCTCGACCTTTCATGGAGTCTTGCGGCTCGCGCGCTGCGCCTTCGGCCCGTGCCGCCCCCACCCCCCGTGACCCCTGCTGATGCCACCGTGCCCCAAGCTGCCGCCGCCCAGGTGAGCGGCCTGCCTGCGGCCCTGCAGATGGACATGGCTTTGCAGCTCTTGCAGCAGTCGGGCGTGGCCGCCCCCGAGGGCGAGCCCGGTAGCGCGCTGTGGCTGCAAATGGTGATCGACGGCCTGGTCACTATCTCCAGCAAAGACCCGCTCACGGGGCTGGCGAACCGGCGCGGCTTTGATCTGGCCTTGGCGCGTGAACTTGACCGCGTGGCGCGCAGTGGCGAGCCCGCATTGCTGCTCTCGCTGGACATCGACCACTTCAAGCGCGTCAACGACACCCACGGCCACAGCGCGGGCGACCTGGCCATCAAGGCCGTGGCCGGCGCGCTGCTCGACAGCGTGCGCCCGATGGACCTGGTAGCGCGTGTGGGCGGTGAAGAGTTCTCCATCATCCTGCCCAACTGCCCCAGCCCTTTTGGCGAGACGGTGGCCGAGCGCATACGCCGCCGTGTCGAAGCCACCGTGGTCGACATCGGCCTGGGGCTGACCCTGCAAGTCACCATCAGCATTGGCGGTGCGTTTGCCCCGCAATGGGTGCGCTCCACGCCAGCGTTATGGACCGAGCGCACCGACCAGCAGCTCTACCGCGCCAAAGCGCATGGGCGCAATCTTGTGCGGCTGGAGCCTTCGGCGGTGTCGGTGGTGAGCCCTGAAGAGCGGCGCATGCTGTTCGACCATTTCCAGACGCAGGAACATGAATGACTGAGATCGCCTCGAGCGTCGATGCAGGTACGGGCGGACTGCCAGGCACGTCGCCACGCAGCCGCATCACCGCCATCACCAGTGGCAAGGGCGGCGTGGGCAAGACCTTCATCGCTGCCAACCTTGCCGCCGCACTGGCGCGCATGGGCCAGCGTGTGCTCGTGCTCGACGCCGACCTGGGCCTGGCCAATCTGGACGTGGTGCTCAACCTGTACCCCAAGATCACGCTGCACGATGTCTTCACCGGCAAGCATGTGCTGGCCGACGCCGTGCTGCCCGCGCCGGGCGGGTTTTCGGTGCTGTTGGCGGGATCGGGCATGGTCGAATATTCACGGCTAACGCCGCATGTACGTGAACAGCTGCAGGCCGTGATCGACGAAGTGGCGCCGCGTTTTGACTGCGTGCTGCTGGACACCGGCGCGGGCATCTCCGACGTCGTGCTCTACACCGTGTCGCTCGCGCAAGACGTGCTGATCGTGGCCACGCCCGAGCCGACCTCGATGACCGACGCCTACGCCACCATCAAGGTGCTGGCCACCACACAAGGGCGCCGCGCCGTGCAATTGGTGGTGAACCAAACCGCCAAGCCGCTGGACGGTCGCAACGTACGCAACCAGCTGCAGCAGGTAGTGGACCGCTACGTCAACGCCGCACTGGACAGCCCGATGCAGATCGAGCTCGTGGGCAGCGTGCCTTCAGACCCCGCCGTGCGCGAGGCCGTGCACCGGCGCCAGTTGATATCGATCGGCGCGCCCGGCGCACCGGCCACCACCGCCATCAGTGAACTGGCTGCGCGACTCATTGGCTGATCCGGCTGAGAGGCTTGCGGCGACGGCATGAGCGACACGCCGTATGTGCAGCTAGGCGGCGAAGACGGCGTGCGCGCGCTGGTCGACCGCTTCTACGACCTGATGGACCTGGAGCCGCAATTCGCCGGCATCCGCGTTCTGCACCCGGCCACGCTGGACGGCTCGCGCGACAAGCTGCACTGGTTCTTGTGCGGCTGGCTCGGTGGCCCCAACCACTACGTTGAGCGCTTCGGGCACCCCATGCTGCGCGCACGGCACATGCCCTACGCGATTGGCATCAGCGAGCGTGATCAATGGATGGCCTGCATGGGGCTGGCGATGCACGAGCGCGGTGTTGACGAGGCGCTGGCGACGAAACTGGCAGAGGCGTTTTTCGGCACGGCTGACTGGATGCGGAACAAGGGCGGTTGAGCTGCGGGGCGCCGATCAGATCTTCAGCCCTTTGCCGTCCCAGCCAGCAACACCAGCAGCGCCCCCGCCCCACCTTCAGGCCCACTGGCCTGCGTGAAGGCGATGACTTCGGCGCATTGCGCCAGCCACTTGTGCACCTTGCCTTTGAGCACCGGTTGCTTGCCCGGTGACCCGTGGCCTTTGCCGTGCACCACGCGCAGGCAGCGCGCGCCGCGCCGCGCGGCGGTGCGCACGAAGCTTGCGAGTTCATCGCGGGCTTGTTCGCGGCGCAGGCCGTGCAGGTCAAGCTCACCCTGAATCGACCATTGGCCGCAGCGCAAACGCGTCACCACGCTGGCGTCGACACCGGGGCGGCGAAAGCTCAGGCCGTCGTCAGTGAGCAGCAGCGACTCGACGTTGACGGCGTCGGACATGGCTTCGCGCAGGGCCGCCTGCTCGTCCAGCACAGTCTGGCGCGGCTCGGGCATCGGCTGCGCGCGCGTGGGCGCAGCCATGGAATGCTGCGGCATGCTGTGCACCGCGCCCACGGCGTCGGCGAATTGGCGTTGCAAGCGCGCCGCCTCCTTCTGCGCAGCGAGTTCGCGCTGACGGACTTGCTCGGCGTCGGCCGCGCGGCGCGCGAGCTCGTCGCGCAGGCCGTGCAGCGCATGCAAGCCACGCGCCTTCACAGCAGCCCCCGATCGGCCATGGAGATCACGCCGCTTTGGCCCACGATGAGATGGTCGAGCACGCTCACATCGATCGTCTTCAGCGCCGCCTTGAGCGTCTGCGTGAGGAAGGTGTCGGCCATCGAAGGCTCGGCCACGCCGCTGGGGTGGTTGTGGGCCAGCACCACCGCCGCCGCGTTGAGCTCCAGCACGCGGCGCACGACTTCGCGCGGGTAGACGCTGGTTTGCGTGAGCGTGCCACGGAACATCTCTTCGCAGCGCAGCATGCGAAAGTGGCTGTCGAGAAAGAGCACCACGAAGACCTCTTGCGACAGCGTGGCCAGGCGCATGAAGAGGAAGTCCTTGAGCTTTTGCGGCGCGTCCAGCACCGGCGCGGCTTGCATCTGCTGGGCCAATGCGCGCCGCGCCATTTCCATCACCGCAATGAGCTCGGCGCGCTTGGCCGGGCCCAGGCCTTTGACGCGCTTGAGTGCTTCGGGTTCGGCATGCAAGAGGCCCAGAAAGCCACCAAAGCTTTGCAGCACTTCATCCGACAGCGCAAAGACATCGTGCCCCTGATAGCCCGTGCGCAAGAGCAGCGCCAGCAGCTCAACATCGGCCAGCGCGCTGGGGCCGCGCGCCAGCAGCTTCTCGCGTGGCCGCAGCTCAGTGGGCAGGTCTTTGAGTGACATGGCGTGTTGCGGCGGTGGGGACAGGGGGGCTGGCGAGCCCACGTTCATAGAGGGCCGCCGCATACAATGCGTCGCAGTCTATGCGACTGATTTCCCAAGCGTTTTCCACTCTCGCGCGCGAGCGCCGCCAAGCCGTGAACCGCATCCAGCCGGGCTCCTTTTTGACCTTGCATTACCGCCTTGCCGGGCCTGACGGCACTGACGTCATCAACACATTCCACGAGAAGCCCGCCACGCTTTCGCTCGGCGCGGGCCAGCTCGCGCCGGCGATCGAAGCGTGTTTGATCGGCCTGCCCGAAGGCGCGCACGAGAGTTTTGATCTGCCCGCCGGCGCGGCCTACGGCGAGCGCAACCCCGACATGCAGCAACGTGTGAAGCTGGCGCTGCTGCACGAGCTGGGCGACCCCGACGCAAGTTACACCGTGGGTGACGTGGTGCAGTTCCCCACGCCTGACGGCCAGAGCAGCTACGCCGGCGTGGTGCGCGAAGCGGCCGACGACTGGCTGCTCTTTGACTTCAACCACCCGCTCGCAGGCCAGGCCGTGCGTTTTGAAGTGCGCGTACGGGGGGTGTTATGACGGCCCTAACGCTTGATGAAATCCTGCTCGCCGAGCCGCGTGGTTTTTGCGCTGGGGTCGACCGCGCCATCGACATCGTCGAGCGCGCGCTGGCCAAGTTTGGCGCGCCGATCTACGTGCGCCACGAGATCGTGCACAACACCTACGTGGTGAAC
>JANMMH010000818.1:0-21459 GCA_031373055.1 Rubrivivax sp.
GTCCAGGCGCGCGAACAAGTCGACGGACCAGCGCTGCCATCCGGCCCCGAGCACATCGGCCAGCGGCGCTTTGGCGTCCAGGCCGAGGTCTCGGGCCAGAGAACCCGCATTGAGAACCTCGCCATGAACGACGATGCTGCCGGGCTGCATGGCGGTCGAATCGGTGGCCATCAGTGGCGCGGGTGTTTGGTCGGCGAGGCAGCGAGCTTGAGCCTGATCGACGCGCGGCACATCAGCCACGTTCCCCGCCAACTCCAGCGGCGCGCGAGGGCCGAGCGGGCTTGCCGCAACGACTCGGCGCCGTCTCCGCGCAAAGCGGCCCAGCGCGCCAGTTCCAGGTGCTGCACAGCGATCAGGTCTTGCAAATCGTCTCCGGCGCTCGCGTTTGCGTCGACGGCCGACGGTTGCCGCAAGAGCACTTGCAGGTAGCCCTGGGCCATCGCCTCGGCGTCGTTGGATGTGTTGTGCGAATGTCGGCGCCGCAGCAAGCACAAGGTTTCGCACCACGCGACGGTGTGTTGGCGGGCCAATCGCAGCCACAACTCCAGGTCTTCGACCAAGCGCAGATCCTCGGAGAACCCGCCGTGGTCCTGCAGCAGCTGCCGCCGCACGAGCACGGTGCCGGTCGTGATGAAGTTGTTCCGCAGCAGCGCGGCGTAGGCGTTGGGCACCGTGCCGCTTCGACCCCACGTGCGCGTGCCCAGGCCACCCGATTCGAACAGCGTTGCGCGCCAGGGGCCGGTCTCGTTGAATTGCTGGCAGTCACCGAACACCAACGCTGCCTCGGGCAGGCGTTGCGCCACGGCCAGGCGCGCCGACAGGCTGTCCGCGGGCCACAGGTCATCGGCGTCGAGGAAGGCGACCCATTCGCCTCTTGAGCGCCGCACGCCGGCGTTGCGTGCCGCAGAGGGGCCGGCGTTGGCCTGCGACACGCAGATCACATCGGGCAGGCTGCCCGCGACGGCTGCCGTGAGGTCGGTCGAGCCATCGTCGACGATCACGATCTCGAGCCCGAACTCACCACGTTGCCGTTGCACGCTGCTCACGCACTCGGCCAGGTGGGCCTGAGCGTTGTAGGCTGGAATGACCACACTGACCAAAGGCCGACGTGGTTCGCCAACCTTGGCCGAGCGTGAGAGGGCGGAGCTCACAGCGGCCTGCCGCTGACCATGGTCGCCAGTAACCCTAGGGCCAGCCGTCCACGTGCCACCGGCGCGCGCCACAGGACCTCCAGGGCCCAGACCAGGCCATGCCGCCGGTCGCCGGCGCGCCAGGCCATCTTGGCGTAGTCGGCGATCGCGCTGGCGCAGGCGGCTCGCCAGTAAGCGCCGCGCAGCCTGGCTGGGAGCAGCGAGCGGTTCTTGCGGAACGACGCCAAGGTCGCGCGCCGCATGCGCGGCAGCTGACTGCTGACACTGCCGGCCGTGCGAACCACCAGTGTCAAGGCCTCGGCAATGCAGGCATACCGAGCCCGCGCCGAAAGCCGGATCCAAAGGTCCGGGTCCTCGAATCCGCGCAGGCGCTCGTCGAAGCCCCCCACTTCCAGCACGAGTGCGCGGCGTGCGACGACACCCGACGTCGAGCCGCTGATCGCGGCTGCGCGCATGAACAGCAGCTCGGGCAAAACGGCGTCGCCCGCACAGCAAGGCCAGTCGGTGACGGGCGCGCCCGCAGCGTCGACGACCGCCGTCGCCGTCGAGCAAAAACCGATTTCGGGACGGCTGCGCAGCAATGCGACCTGGCGTTCCAGCTTCGTGGGCAGCCAGCGGTCATCAGCGTCGAGGAAGGCAACGAATTCGCCACGCGCATGCTGCAGGCCCTTGTTGCGAGCGGCAGCCGGGCCGCTGTTGGCTTGAGTCAGCAACTGCACGCGTTCGCCAAAGGCGGCCAACACCTTGGCCGTGCCGTCGTCGCTGCCATCGTCGACCACCAGGATTTCGAGCTCGCGAAGGGTCTGCGCCAACACGCTGTCGACCGCGCCGGCGATGAGTTCGGCGGCGTTGTAGGCGGGGATGATCACCGACACCAAGGGCTTGGGCATGCGGGCTGCGGCGCCGGTCAGTGTCGACACACGATCACGCCTCAGGGTCGTAGCCGAGCTCGCGCATCATCGGCGCAATGGTCGGCAAGATACGTTCGATGGCCTGCGGATTGTGTTCACGCCACTTTTGCGGTTTGGGCGCGCCCTTGACGATGCTGGTGGGCCGCAGGTTCTCGCAGCGCGCGCGCAACTCAGGGGTGAACGGCACCGAGAGGCGCTCGAACGCTTCGCGGAACATCTCCACCGGGCGTTCGAAGATGTCTTCGTAGCGCAGGTGTATCCACTGCGATGCGGGAATCAAGTGGCGCGCGTCCAAAGCCAAACGATTGGCCGATACCCACTGGAAGGCGCACACCTCCTCGAGGCTGGCCCGGTTGTAGCTGCGCCAGCCCGGGGCCAGGAAGAAGGCCCAATCCTTGAAGCTGCCACCTTCGATCTCAACGGGCTCCGGAAAGGGCCCGAAGAACTGGCTGAGGTGGAAGTCACCGTCGGTGCGCCCGTGCCGCCAGCCGTCCATCATTGAGCTGACGTTGTCGCGGCCATCACGCTGGATGAAGATGAATCGCGCCTGAGGGAACAGCGCGTACAGGTAAGGGATGCGCATCACATTGATGCAGGTCTTGTCGAGCACCCAGCCCTTGCCCAGGCGCTGGTAGAAGTACCGAAGTGCCGCATGGCGATGCGCCGGCAGAGCGTGCTCGGCGCCCGCCGCTTCGGAATGCCAGCCGTTGTTCAGCGGGCCATACAAGCTGTCCCAGAACTGCGGAATCTCCCAGCCGAACTTCAAAAATTGCGGCGCCGCAGTCAGGGTCTCGTAGGTCACGGTGGTGCCTGAGCGCGAGCAGCCGACGAGGAAGACCGGGTCCGGGAGCGTGGGTCGGCCGAGGTCGTAGGCGTGGCCGCGAAGGGTCCAGCGCAAAGCCTGGACGTTCTTGTCCCGGATCTCCGGGTCGAGCAGCTTCCACAGGCTGGCGAGCTTAGGCATGGTCAGCGGGGCGTACGATGGGCCCAAGGTTCTGACGTTTGCGCAGCCTGCCGTGGCCGGCGATTTCGCCCAGTGCCGCAGCGCAACGCATGAGGTAGAAGCGCCGCCGATGGCTGGACCACGCGGTCAAGACTGCCACTGCGTAGGTCAGCAGCTTTCGGTAGAGGTAGCGTGGCGTGCCATGGCTGGCCCGGACCGGCGAGGACATGGCCACCGCCGCCGCACTTCGTTGGTAGGCTTTCCTCACGAGGTAGGTCAGGCGCAGGCGGTCGGGGTCGACGTGGTGGTGCTGCACGATCGCCGGTACGTACTGCAGCCTTGCGCCAAAGCGCAGCGCGCGCAGCATGTACTCGGTGTCCTCGCCGCCGCCCAAGTCGTGCCCCTTGGGCCCGAGGTCGGTCGAAAACGGCCCGAGCTGGTGCAAGAGGTCGACACGAATAATCTGGTTTCCGCCGCCTGGAATTGGCCCCTCGCTGTCCAGAGAGCGACTCACCGGGCCGAAATCCTGCCGCGGAATCGGCAGCGGGTAGATGCGGTAGACGCCTTCATCGTGCACCCAGGCCGGCTCCGAGCCGTCCCAGTCTGGCAGGATGCGCCCACACAACATGCCCGCCTCGGGGTGGTCGGCGATGCCGCGTTCGATCTCAACCAGGAAGTCGTCGGCCACACGGTGGTCGTCGTCGACCATCGCGACCCACCTTGACTGCAGCGCGGCAACGCCTCGATTGAGTGCGTAGGACTTGCCGGGTTGTGGCTCGCTGATCCAACGCAGCGGCAAGCCTGCGCGCGCTTGCACCGAGTGTGCGCGCGAGTCCAAGAGCTGCGGCGTGGTGTCGCGACAGGCGTTGGCCACGACCAGCACCTCAACGTCCAGCGCGCTCGGGCGGCGCGCGCGCTCCAGCGAATCGAGCGCCTTGACCAGCAACGCTGCGCGATCGTGCGTGCAGACCAGGATCGTCAGGCTGTTGTTCAAGGTTCAGCGCGCACGAAACAGGCCTTGCATCAGGCCGAAGAAGTGACAGACGATGATTTCGCGATTGAAGGCTTCGTCACGCGGCAGCGTGAGATGGCCGACGACCGCGCGTGCCACGGCACGCGCGGTCTGCACAAAGAGGTACAGCGGGATGTTCAAGATGCGGCGCTCGCCAGCCAGGCCGCGGCTCTGGCCGATATTGCGGCTGGACTGAAAGCGCCAACGCCTGAAGTAGCGCTTGGTCAACCTGAAGCGTTCGACCTTGTGATGCACGCGCGACGCGCCGAGGAACACGACCTTCATGCCCGCCGCGAGCACGCGCTCGAACATTTCGCCATCCTCGCCGCTGGCGAGCACCTTGCCCTTGCGCCCGCGCTCGGTATCGAACAGGCCGACACGGTCGAAGACCTTCTTGCAGAAAGCCATGTTGGCGCCAAACGGCGCGTCGCTGGGATCGGTGATGGGGTGTTCGTCGCTGCGGCCGGTGCGCACGGCAAGAAACCCGTAGAAGCGCTCGGTCAACCACGCCGGCGGCGGCGCTTCCCAGATCGGCGCGATGTAGCCACCGCAGGCGAGCGCGCCATGCCGCGCCATGCCCTCCAACGTCGTCTCCAGCCAGTCGGGCTCGGGCAGCACGTCGTCGTCTGTGAACAGAATGACCTCTCCACGCGCGCAGGCAATGCCGTGGTTGCGTGCGTGTGACAGGCCTTGCGCGCCCTGGAACTCATAGCGCAGCAGCGGCCAGCCGCGCTGCACTTGCTCGACGACCTCCCGCGTGTGGTCAGGCGAGTTGTTGTCGACGACGATCACCTCCCAGGCGCGGGCGGGGGCTGTCGACTGTGCGAGCAGGGCCGCCAAGGTGTCGCGCAGCGACTCCGCGCGGTTGTAGGAGCAGACGATGACCGTCGCGTCCATCATGCGTCAGCAGGCATAGCCGAGCTCGGCCGCGACCGGGCCGACGGCACGACGCAGCAGCCAGCGCTCCAGCGCATTGACATGGGCTTTCTCGCCGCCGCGCTCAGAGCTTCCGACCTTGTTGCCCAACACCGCCCGATCGACCTTGATGCCGAGATATTGGTCCAGCGTGTCGAGCGGGAAGCGCCCGCCGACCAGGTCTTCGTACTTCACCAGCAGCGCGTCGAGCGCCTTCGCATCGCGCACAAATCCCGTCATCAAGCGTTGCCAATGAAGGCCAAAGTGCCGCGGCGTGAGCACCGGTTTGTCGGGGAAGGTGTCGTACCAGCTGCGCCCGTAGCGGCTGTACGAGCGGTAAGCCTCGAGCGGATCGCGGTACAGCAGCACGAACTTCGCTTTCGGATAGATCCAGCGCAGGTAGGCGCAGTGCTCGGCCGTCAGGCGCACTTCCTTGATGCCCCAACGCGAGGCGCCGGCACGACGCGCCGGTTGGGCAAAGCTGGTGTCGAGCATGGCGCGTTGGCCGGCGCGCCAGTCGGCTAGCGCCGGGAACAGGTTGGCGATCCACTCGCCGGTCAAACGCCCAGGCGCCGTACCGTCGTAGAAGTACTCGCGAGGCGGCCACCCGGGCCGGAAGGCCTTGACCCCAGCGGCCAGCGACTGCATCAGCCCGCACTCGTCGTAGGGCTCGCCCCAGATCAACACCCTGGGATCGGACATCAACAGCCGCTGCAGCATGGTGGACCCCGAGCGCCAACCTGCTGAGAGCAGAAAGATCGGCGACTCGGTGTCGTCGGCGGTGTCGGCCGGGCAGACCGACAGCAGTTCACGCATGCCCGACGCGATGCCAGGCTCTTGCGCCAAGGCACGCCGATGCGCGGCGCGCGCCTGGGCGGGCCCACGAAAGGCGTCACTCAACATCGTGAACACAGGCTAGGCTTCCTTGGCTTTCAGGGACGCACATACCTTACCGCGCCGAGCTTGGCCAAGTGTTGGCGCAAGGCGTCGCGCGCCGCGCCAAAACTCGTGGCCTGCGCGCGGTAGGCACTCAGGATCGTCTGCACCGGCGCGCTCAGCTGCCGCCGCACATGCCGCGTGGCCCAGCGCTCATGCCACTGCGACAGGCGGAACGAGCGGCCGCGCACGGCGCGGTAAGTCCAGCGCAGCAGCGGGTTGGCCAGACTCTCGATGTCACGCATCAACAGCGCCGACATCGCGTCGACCACGCCGTCCTCGGTCAGCAGCCCGTTCTTGTAGCGCACCAGCACGTCAGACGCCTTCACCTCGGCAAAGCGTGACAGATACAGGGTGTCGTCGTCGCGTCGGAAGTAGTACAGCGGCTCGGCAATATGCGCCAGCCGGAAGCGCTTCGCGACGCGAATGAAGTAGTCGTAGTCCTCGACGAGAAAGAGCTCCGGGTCGTAGTCGCCGATGCTCTCAAACACCTGCCGCGTGTAGAGGAAGCAGGCGCCGATGTGGTTGCCTTTTTCGAGCTGCACCACATCGGGCAGACGGTCGTGATGGATGTCCAAGGGCCGGCCCTGCGCGTCCTGTTCCGAAAACAGGTAGTAGTCAGCATAGACCAGGTCGCAGTCGCCGCGCTGCAGCCGGGCCACCATGCGTTCGATCGCGTGCGGGTCGAACAGGTTGTCGTCCGAGGTCCAGGTCAGCAGCTCGCCGCGTGCCAGCGCAAAACCGCGGTTGAGCGTGCGCGGCAGCTTGAGGTTGGGGTCGTTGCGGACATAGCGGATGCGTGGGTCGTCAAACGCGGCCATGACTTGTGGTGTGTCGTCGGGCGAATGGTCGTCGACAACGATCAATTCCCAGTTCTCATGGCTTTGCGCGAGTACGCTGGCCACCGCTTGCGCCAGCAGCTTGGCACGCTTGTAAGTGGGCAGCACGATGCTGACCAGCGGCCCGCTGCGTACCTCGCTCATCGTGCCGCCGCCCATTGCAGCAAGCGCGCCACGATGCGCACGCTGGCCGTGCCGTCGCCGTAGGGGTTGATGCGCCCGGCCATGGCCTGGTAGGCCTGGGGGTCGTCAAGCAGACGCGAAGCCTCGCGAACGATGTCCTGTGTCTCGGTGCCGACGAGCTTCACCGTGCCCGCAGCCACGCCTTCCTGGCGCTCGGTGGTCTTGCGCATCACCAGCACCGGCTTGCCCAGGCTCGGCGCTTCTTCCTGCAGCCCGCCCGAGTCGGTCAGCACAAAGTGGCAGCGCTTCATGAGGTGCACCAAGGGCATGTAGTCCAGCGGGTCGGTCAGCACCACGTTCGGGCTATCGGCCAGCACGCGCTTGACCACCTCGCGTACGTTCGGGTTGCGGTGCACCGGGTAGACGAGCACGACGTCGTCGCGGTACTTCTGCGCCAGTTCGCGCAGGCCCTGGCACATGGCCTCGAAGGGCCCGCCGAAACTCTCGCGCCGGTGTGCGGTCACGAGCAGGATCTTGCGTGTGTCGAAAGGCAACGTCGCCAGCACCGTGCCCGCTGGGTCAAAAGGCCGCGCCGCCACGTCGAGCAGCGCGTCGATCACCGTGTTGCCGGTGACCGCGATCGCAGCCGGCGCAATGCCCTCGTTGAGCAAATGCTGCTGTGCCAGCTCGGTGTGCGCGAAGTAGAGGTCGGACACCGCATCGATCATCTTGCGGTTGGCCTCCTCGGGGTAGGGCTGGTACTTGTCGAAGGTGCGCAGGCCGGCTTCGACATGGCCCACGGGCACGCCGGCGTAGAAGGCGGCCAGCGCTGCGGCCACGGAGGTCGTGGTGTCGCCCTGGACGAGCAGCAGGTCGCAGGGTTGCTCGCGCAGGATGCGGCCTACCTCCTGCAGCACCGCTACCGTGATGTGCTCCAGGGTCTGGTTCTCGCGCATCAGCTGCAGGTCGTGGTCGACACGGATGCCGAACAGGTCGATCAGCGGTGCCACCATGTCCTTGTGCTGGCCCGTGAGGCAATTGCGGTTGACGATGCGATCGGGGTGCCGCTCGAGCTCGGCGATCAGCGGCGCCATCTTGATCGCCTCGGGCCGCGTGCCGAAAACCGTCAGCACCTTAAGCATGGCCAGCCTCGGCGCGCAGTTTCAGGTGCCAGGCGTCGAGGAAGTACTTCACCCCCCAGCTGATTTCGGCGCCGGCGATGTACTTCGCGCCTTTGCCGTAGCTGCCGTAGAAGCCGCCCGACTTGTTCTGGATGGTCTCCAGGTAGGCGATGGCGCGATTTGCGCGATCGGTCTCACCCAGCGCGTACCAGACGATCGCGTACTGGGCCATGCCAGTGGAGCAGACCCATTCGACATCCGGGTAGGCCGGCACACTGCCGTCAGCGCGCTGGCAGCGCGCCACGTCGGCCATGCCGCGCCGTGCCAATTCGAACTCGCCCAGCTCGGTCAAGGCCTCCATCGCGTAGGCGTGGAAATGCGAGAGGCGGTTGAACGGCACCAGGTCGGGCTGCTGCTTGTAGTAGGCCAGCACGAAGGCGGCGGCTTCCTCGTAGGCTTTGACGCCTAGCAGACGGCCGGCTTCGGCCAGTGGCGGCAAGGCGTACGTGTGGATCAGGTCGCTGGCGATGTCGCTCCACAGCTCGGTGGAAGGTGTCTTCAGCCGGCCACTCGCGTCGACCTGCGTCAGCATCCAGTCGCAGGCTCTGCGCAGGCCGGCCTCGGCGCCATCGACGTCCTTCAGCGCCGCACACAGGCCGCGCATGATCTGGCCGGTGTCGAAGGTGTAGGGCACCCCATCGGGCGCCGGGAAAGCACCGTCGGGCAGCTGGATCGACAGCAGCCAGCGCGTGCAGCTGCGAGCGAGCTCGGTTTCGCCCCATTGGTACAAGGTGGGGATGTAGTAGCCGGTGACCTCGGGGTAGGGCACCGGCTGCTTGGTGTGCACGATGATGCCCTGGCCAGGGACCAGGTTTGCCTTGAACCAGTCCATGGCGCGCGCGTGGCTAGGTTGCTTCTTCGACCAAAAAGGCATTTTCACTATGGTTCGCTTCCGCCAGAACGGCGCCAGCCCTCAGGTTCTCGCCAAGGGCCCTGCCCACCCGCAGCGGCTGCTGCCGGATTGAAGCGTGCATCGTAGCCAGTGCATGGCGTGAGGATCGCCCGCCCGCCGCGAGAAAGCGTGACGATCTCCCCGCTCACCGCGACTCACGAATTCGCAACAGCTGGTTGGTCTTCACGGCTTTGAGTGTTTGCACCGCGCCGCTGGGCCAATGTACGCTGATGGTGTCGATCTGCGTGTTCTTGGCCAGGCCGAAGTGCAGCCGCGAATGGTTCTGACCGCGGTGATGCATGCCGCCGTCCTGCACGCGCATCTGCGTCACGCCGCCGGCACTCAGGCGCACCACGGCGCCGATGGCGTCGCGGTTCGAGCGCGTGCCTTCGAGGTCGATCTCGATCCAGTGGTTGCCCTTGCCAAGGTTCCCGATGTTGCGGTACAGCCGGTATCCGCCGCCGTCCGAAGGCAGCCCCAGACTGCGCCCCATGCTGCCGCCGCTGCTGACCAAGAGGTCGATCGAGCCGTCGCCATCGAAGTCGACGCTGGTCACCGAATCGCCCACGCCGCCGCCGCCGCCTACCCCGCCGGCGCCTTTCACGACCTTGAAGTGCCCGCTGCCGTCGTTGAGCAGCAGCAGGTTCTCTTGCAGCCCGATGTCGCCCGAGGCCAGCACGAACAGATCGACATGCATGTCGTTGTCGAAGTCCGCCGCGACCACGTTCACCCCGGCCACCAGGCGCCGGTTCACGCCGCGCGACTCGCTCTCTTCGAGGAACTTGCCGCCCTTGTTCATGAACAAGCGAGCCGGTGCATCTTCTGCGCTGGTCAATCCTGCAGCTTCGAGTTGCGAGATCGGCCCGGACGCGTCGAACCGCAGCTGCGTCTCTTGTGGCCGCGGCTTGCTGCCGGCCATAGGCGGCAGGGCGACCACGCGCACGTCCCAGCGATCGGGCGCGGTGAAGCCGATGTGGATGCCCGCCGGCGCGTCGGGCGCAAGCGCGGGTAGGGTGCCCACGGTGGGTTGCAGCTCGAAGGCCGACGTCGTCGGGTGCTCACCCCGTGCACCTAGGAAGACGCGCTCGGGAGAGATCGGCTCCGACGTGCTCGACACCCCGACCTTCACCTTCAGCACCCCGGCGGCCCGAAAGCTGAAGCCTGGCGGCGAGCCCGCCGCCGACGCGCCGCCGCCTGCGGGCAACGCGATGCTGGCCACCACGCTGCTTTCTGCCGGCCGCCCGAACGCGACCACACCAGGCGGGTTCTTGCGCGCCATGAATACATCCATGCGCCCGTCGTTGTCGAAGTCGGCCGCGGCGATGTCTTCGAACGCCGTCTGCGGCAGCAGCTCGAGCGTGCGCGCCGGCAGGCTGGCCAGGTCGAAGACTTGCACCGCGGCCTTGTGGTCCATCAGGCGGCAAACCAGAGTGGGCTTGTTGTCGGCGATGCTCGTGAGCAGACAAAACGGGGCGCCGCGCGTGGCCGGCAGCAAAGCTGTGCCGGCTGGCTCGAAGCGGCCGCCATCACGCTGCAAGAAGGCCAGGGGCGGCGCCTTGCTATCGAGCCGGGCCTCTGCACCTTGGAACAAATCGAGCTTGCCGTCGCCGTTCAGGTCCAGCCAAAGCGGGCCGCGCGTGCGACCTTCCGCGTTGGCCAGGCCCACCGCTTCGGCCACGTCGACGAAGCGACCGCCGAGGTTGTGGAACAGCCGCTTCGGCTCGGCGCCCATGCCCTGAATAGCCCCGGTGAGTTGCACCAGGTCGGGCCGGCCATCGTTGTCGAAGTCGCCCCAGGCCGCGCCGTGCTTGTCGCCCTGCAATTGCTCGGGCAGGAAGGCGCGCGAGGTCACGTCTTCGAAGCGGCCGCCGCCCAGGTTGCGGTAGAGGCGCGGCGCGTTGAGGTGGTTGGTGAGGTAAACGTCAGGCCGGCCATCGCCGTCGTAGTCGCCCCAGGCGGCGCCGTGGGTCATGCCGCTGTAGCTTCCCAGGCCCGAACTGGCCGTGACATCTTCAAAGACCGTCAGGCTCACCTGCGGAGGCCGCGGCACGAACCGGCGGGCGAAGTAGCCGGCACTGAGCAAGACGGCGACGCCGAGAACGAGAACCACTGCGGACCTGATGCGCATACGAAGCAAGGTTCAATCGCGTACGAAGGTCCGCGGGCCGCCAATGTAGTGCTATTGCGGCGTTTGCCCGGCGCTGCCCAAGCGGCCGCGCGCCGAATTTGCCTCAACAAGCCACGCTTTGGCGATGGCCGTGACTTCGGCAACGTCGCCTGGATGCGCGGCGGCGTAGTTGGCACGTGCCTGGCGTGTGCGGGCCAGCACGTCCTCGATGTTCGCTGCGGTCAGTCGCTCGCCGAAGTCGGCCGGCACCCTTCGTGCCGCATCTGAGTGATCCAACACGCGGTCGAGTACCAAGTCGCCGGCCTTCTGGTTGAAGTGTTCGGCGTCCAGGAACCAGGCCATCGGCACCCTTGGCGAATCGGCCGCGGGCACGGGTTCGGTGGTGATCGAGTTGTACCCGCTGAAGTCCCACAGCGCTGGTTCCGGGCCGGCCGGTGCCGCCTTCGCTTCCTGCTCGAGCAGTCGCACCAAGGCCCGCTTCCAATCCTCAAACCCGTCCCAAAGCCCGAGCGCCCGCATCAGCTCGCTGTCCCAGGCGTGTGCCGGGTTGATCACCAGGTGCAGCTTCACGCCACTGCCGCGAGCCTGCACGAGCATCTCACGCAGCGTCTCGAGCGACGACTCGGCGCCTTCGCCCGGGCTGAACGCAAATCCCGGCCGCGGCAGGTACGCGGTCTCGGCGAAGTGGCGAAGCACGCGCGCGAAGTTGCCGCGAACGCCTTCCTGAGCCAGCGCACGGTCGTAATCGACCGTGCCGCGCATGCCATGCAACAGCGGCGCCAGCAACCCGGGCTTTTGGCTCAGCACCGTGCGTGCCGACGACAACAGCGCGTCGAACGAGAAGTAGGCCTTGGCCTGACCCAGTGCCGCCGGCACGCGGTGGCCCTGGCCGGCGAGCAGCGTGGCATCGAAGTCCAGCTGATGCCGATCGTTGGCCTGGTTGAACATGAAGTAGTCCAGCCCGACCACTGCCGTGCGCAACTCGGACACCGCCACCGCATGCCGGAAGTACGCGGCCACATGGCGGATGTTGCCGCCATCCAGCCCCAGGTTGTAGGCCGGCGCCGCGGGCCCGCCGAGCCCCGGGTGCAAGGCGTTGAAGCCGTCACCCGAGCGCGAGCTGCCGATCACGATCGCCTGTGGCTTCTCGCGTCGCACACCGTACGCCTTGGCCAGCAGCATGTGCGTGTCGTGCTCGGGCTTGAAGGCGTTCAGCGCCGGGTTGCGCAACTGCGCATTGACGTGGTACGGATCGACGATCCAATTCACGCTGAACACGGCCACCACCCCGCCGAGCAGGATCAGGGAATAGGCTAGAAGATAGCGCGTGGCCGACATCCGTTTGCCCACTCAGAACTGGAAGTAGAGGAACTCGCTGACGCGGTTCATGTTGATCAGCGAGAGCAGCGTCAGCACAGCGGTCAGCGCCGCCGTGCGCATCGATGGCCGCCACGCGAAGTCGAGTTTCCGCTTGATGCTCGGCCGGGCTTCAATTCCCAGCGCCGGCTTGAAGTGGCGAAACAGTTCCTGCGTGTTCGGCATCAGCCAGGCTACCGCGAGCAGCCCAACGATCCACGTCGCCGGGTGAATCTTGAAGATGCCGAAGTCCACACCCATGGCGTTCAGCACCGGCGGCAGCCGCCAGTGAAGGACGTTGAGCAGTTCGAACGGCAGCGTGATCGTCGCCAGCCTGGCCGGCGCTGCGGCGGGCACGCTGAGCATCGCTTCGATCAGGCGCAGCGCGGCGTCGAGGTTGGCAGCGCGAAAGAAGACCCATGCCAGCACCACGCACAGGAAGGTGAGGCCGCCGCCGAGCAACTTGCCGCCGAACGTGGCGGGCCCGGACCGCGCGCCGGACCGCGAGCGCGCTGCGTGCCACAGGTGGTTCACCGCCAGGAACACGCCATGCAGGCCGCCCCAGACCACGAAAGTCCAGCCGGCACCGTGCCACAAGCCGCCCAGCAGCATCGTGATCATCACGTTGGCCATGCGGCGCGCAAGGCCGCGCCGGCTGCCGCCGAGCGCGATGTACAGGTAGTCGCGAAGGAAGCGCGACAGCGTCATGTGCCAGCGGCGCCAGAAGTCGATGATGTTCGTGGCTTTGTAGGGCGAATTGAAGTTGATCGGCAAGGTGATGCCGAACAGTCGCGACAGGCCGATGGCCATGTCGGAATAGCCCGAGAAATCGAAATAGAGCTGCAGCGTGTAGCAAAGCGCACCGGTCCACGCGGTGTAGAAATCAACCGCCGACCCCGCCGCAGCGGCATCGAAGGCGGGTGCCACGTACACCGCCACGCCATCGGCCAGCACGACCTTTTTGAACAACCCGACCGCAAAGATCGACAGGCCCACCGCCATGTTTTCCGCGTCGAGCCGGTAGGTCTGCAGCAACTTGAATTGCGGCATCATTTCCCCGTGATGCAGGATCGGGCCGGCAATCAGGTGCGGGAAATAGGTCACGAACAGAAGGTAGTGAACGAAGTTCGGCTCAGAGGCTTCACCGCGGCTGGTGTCGACGAGAAAGGCGATCTGCGTGAAGGTGAAAAACGATATCCCCAGCGGCAGCGCGATTTGTGCGATCGACCATTGCAGCCCGGTGAGCGCGTCGAGCGTGTTGAGAAAGAAATTGGCGTATTTGAAATAGGCCAGTGCTGCCAAGTTGCAGGCCACACCGATGAACAGCGCCCGCCGTCGCAGCGTCGCCTGATGATCCCGGCCGGCCCTCGAAATCAGCTTGCCGACCTGGAAGTTCAGCGTGATCGAGACCAGCAGCAGCGCCAGGTAGGTCGGGATCAAATAAGCGTAGAACACCAGCGACATCACCGCCAGCCACGCGGCCGCGTACAGCGCCCGTACGCGGCCGAGCAGGTAGAAGCCGGCCAGCGTCAGCGGCAGGAAGACGAGGAGGAACTCGAAGGAGTTGAAGAGCATCGGCGGGGGCTCTGGCGCGCTCTGGTGTCTAGCGCCCGCTTCGCCTGGCGACGGCTGCTCGGCCCCACCTGGCCATCGAGCGCCACGCGTCGGCCATCCGGCTGACCTTGGGCGAAGCTGCCGCCACCGCACGGCCCTCGCAGATGTCGATGAAGCGCCCGGCCGAAAACGCCGGGCTGAAGGCTGGCCGCTGCGCATGGGCCAGCGCGGCGGCGGCCATCTCGTCATAGCGCGCCGAGCCGGTGCCGAGCTTGCGGATGGCGCGCACCCAGGCGGCGGGGTTCTTGTAGTCGGCCACCAGCAGCCCGCCGTCGCCCACCGATTCCGGCAGTCCGCCGCGCGCACTGGCGATGACGGGAATGCCGCAGGACTGTGCTTCGACCGCCACCATGCCGAAGCCTTCTTCCCACACTGAAGGCACCAGCAGTAGCCGCGTCTGCGCGTAGACCGCGCGCATATCGGGCACACGATGCTGGAAACGCACGTTGGGCAAGGCCGCGAGGCGCTTGTTCAACTGCGCCAGCGCATCGGCCCCGAGCTTCCACGACTCCTGGAGCAGGAAGCGCTCTTGCGGCATGCGCCGCGCGACTTCGAGCAGGGTGTCCAGCCCCTTGACCGCGTAGGCGTTGACCATCGTCACGAAGCCTTGCGCGTCGCCCTGCGTGCCGAAGTGCCAGTCTGACGCCGGGTAGACCACGGCCGCCGGCCGGCCGATCACGCGTTCGACCTTGCGCGCCAGGAAGGCGCTGCCGCAGACCACCTGGCAGCCTAGTTCCGCCATCGCGCGCAGCGCCTGGGGGTTGTCTTCGGCGTCGTGCACATAGAGCAGGCCCTTGACGCCCCGGGCCTGGGCCAGTGCCAGCACCTCATGCGCGCCCTCGAGCTGCGACCAGATCACGTCAGGCCGAAATTCGCGCACGGTGGCTTCCAGCGCCGCAGCAAAGTCCGGCAGCACCTGCACCGGGTAACCGCAATCCATCAAGCCGCCCGGTGACATGCTGCGCACACCCAGGGCGGCGTATTCGTCTGGCGGCGGCAGCGCCCACGGCGAGACACCGTAGCCCGCCGATCCCACGGCCAGGCATTCCACGCCCTGTTCTTGCGCCAGCGACACCAGCAGCCGGTGCGCGCAGCGTGCCGCGCCACCCAGGAAGTAGGGGTAGGGCGGGCGTTCGCTGGCGTAGAGGATGCGCACGGATGGCCTGACGATAGTGTTAACCGGCGCCTTGCGGCAGACCGCAGGGCTAGACCGAACTCTTATGCAGCCAGCGCACGCGCCTTCTGTAGACGAGGCTTTGCGCGCGGTGATCCAAGCTCCTCGCGAACGACCAAGCGCACTGCGTCAATGACGTTCTTCTGCTGGATATAGGCAAGAAGCGCGTCATTCATCAGGGTTTGGTAGTTGCCAGCGCCGGCGCGTTCGACCTGGGCACGAAAGTGCTCAATGACGGCGTTGTCGATGCGAATCGAAATCTTGGTCTTGCCCGGCTCTGCCGGGATGACTGAACCGCGCTTGGCACCAGAGAAGTCGATTTCGCGATGAGGCTCAGCGGCGACCTTTTTCATAGAGCTTCCTTTGCGGTTTGTTCGCCTTCCACGCAGAGTATGGCTTCGTCCACGCTCTCTCCGTCAGAGATGCACTCAGCGAAGTCCGGGACCGAGATGAGATAGCCACCGCCTTCTTCCGAAGAGAGGGGCGCACTTCAAACGGGTAGTCAGTCAGCTTGCTCATGGCTCACGCTCCATCGATGAGTTCGACGAACTTCCGCACGTAGATCGGTTTGATGGGTCTGTGCGCTGGTTCCGAGCGGCATCGAAGGCCACAAACTTAGGCGTCGACGAGGCGGTCGTACTCAGAGTGCGTGCCGATCCAAAACCAGTGAACGCCATCGTCGCGAGGCAGCCCGAGAGCGCGCCAGTGGAGCCCGACTCTGGCGCTGTACATCTTGCCGCCACCGAGCAGCTTGAACTGAAGCGAAGGATGGGACGATTCTGCTTTGAGCAACTGAAAGTTCTTGTCTGCAAGGGCACGAACTTCGGCGGGCAGCGAGTCGTAGCAACGCCAGAACCTTGCGGAGGCTGTGTGGTTCACAGCTGGCGGCGAGGCTGCACCTTGTAGTCCTCATCGGCTTCGGCAAGAAGCGCGTCAAGCTTCCCAGCCGACGCGTCTGCTTCGAGCTGCCGATCCCATGCAGCTGAGTCGAACGCGGCGAACCAACGCCGGAACTCGGCCAAAGCAGGCGGGGGTAGAGCTTCAACGGCTTGTTCGAGGGCTTTGACGTCGGGCATGGCGGACTCCTTCGTTCAGCTGGCATTTTGCCGCAAGCTCGCCACGGCGCTGGCGCCCGACGCCTGCCTGATGGCGGCCATGGGGCCGTACGCCTGGGCGCACGAGTTGCTGCAGACCATCCCCGGCATCGATGAGGTTCTCGATGGCCTCGTCGTATGCGGTTTGACCAAGAAGCTCGGATCTTGTGGGCGCCAGCGCGAACGCATCTGCCGTTGTCGCTCCGCTTGAGAGAGAGGTGTCAGGCAGCACCTTTTGCGCGTGCCTTGCTGCCGCTACCGCCGAGACCCTGTGCAATGAAGGTGAGGACGAGCGCATTGAGTGAAACCCCTTCGGCACGCGCTCGCGTAGCCAGCTGCGCATGCACGGTCTTGGGGACGCGAGCCACGAACTTGCCGGAGGCGACCCCGCCGCTGTTCGGCGCCGGTACGGGCAATTTCTTGAGCTTGAGGGCGGCGATGGTGGCCTTCAGGGCGTCGCGGCCGTTCTCTAGGGCTTCGTCCACGCTCTCTCCGTCAGAGATGCACTCAGCGAAGTCCGGGAACGAGATGAGATAGCCGCCGCCTTCTTCCGAAGAGAGGGGTCGCACTTCAAACGGGTAGTCAGTCAGCTTGCTCATGGCTCATGCTCCATCGATGAGTACGACGAACTTCCGCACGTAGATCGGTTTGATGGGTCTGTGCGCTGGTACGGACAGGGTTCGACCGCATGCTTTGGTGAGACTCTAGCCGTCGGCCGTCAGCCGCCAGCCCACGTGCCGCCGCCAGGCGGCTTGCAGGCGGCCACGGGTGCGCCGGGCCAACGACAACGGCTTGACGGGGTAGCGGTCAAGCTGTGCGAACAGCGTCTGCACGCGCGCCTGCACCGCCACGTCGGAGTAGTGGTCGCTGATGAAGCGGTGCCCGGCGTACCCCACGCGCTGGCGCAGCGCGTCGTCGCGCAGCAGCGCGACGACGTGGTCGGCAAAGGCGCGCGGCGTGTCGCCCACCAGCGCGTGTTCGCCGGGCGTCAAGCCGAAGCCTTCGATGCCCGTGGTCGTCGTCACCACCGGCAAGCCGAAAGACATGGCCTCGCCGATCTTGCCCTTCATGCCGCCGCCGAATCGCAGCGGGGCGATGGAGATGGCACTGGTCTGGAGGAACGGCCGCGTTTCGGGCACGAAGCCCAGCACCTCAACATTCGGCGAGGCCAGCGCGTCGATGTCGGCGTTGCGCGGGCCGCCCACGATGCGCAGCCGAACTTCGGGCACCGCGGCCACCACCAGTGGAAGCACGTCGCCGCAGAAGTAGCGCATGGCATCGATGTTCGTTTCGCCGCCCGGGCGCGCGTAGCTGCCGATGAACAGCAGCTGCTTAGCGTCGCAGCCGGCAATCGCCACAAGCTCGTGCAGCGGGTGAATGTTCGGGATCGTGAAGGTCGGCGTGTCCGGCACCTCCTGGCGCAGGATCTCGGCGTCGGCGTCGGTGACGGTGATCACTAGGTCGGCCTTGCGGTAGACCTCGAGTTCGCTACGTTTGGTGCGTTCGGCGCGCGCGGCATCCTCGGCCAGGCCCGAGACGCGGGCCTTGGCTTCGAGGCGGTGGAAGACGACATCGACACTGTCGATCACCACGCGCGCCTCCGGCTGCAGCAGGCGCACGATGTCGAGCAGCGTCACCGCGGGGAAGTGCCATTCGAACAGCACCGCGGCGTAGGGCCGAGCCTGCAAGGTCGCAGCCAGCGGGCCGTCCGCAAGCTGCGCACCGCAGGCGCCCAGTTCGGTGCGGTAACGTGCCACGGCCTCGGCGCCGATGCGCTCGACTTGCCGCTGCTCGCCCAGCACGCATACCCAGACTGCGTGCGACTGGGCCAGTAACTGAAGCAAGCGCGTCAGGCGAAAGTCGGCCGAGTTGCGATCTGGCGTTGGCAGACTGTCGACGATGAGAAGAAAATTCATCGAATTTCCCACACTAATGACGTCTGTTAGGGAAGCGACGATTTCTTGGTGACGAGCACTTCAATGTACTCGGCTCGAATCCCATGACTCAAGTCGTCTAAATACTCGATGGTGGTATCCATACCAGATGCTTCTTTGATGAAATTGACGATGTCATAGCCCCATCTCATAGTCACAGGCGAACCCTTAGGGTCAACTGGATTACCATGATAGTCTGGCGTGTGAAGGAAATTCGGACTCCCGTCAGCGTTGCGCGTTGCCCATATTTGAGTTGGTTGATGCTTGTTTACAAGCGGCACCGTAAAAATGTGAGCGCCCCCTGGTTTCAACGTTCTACCAATCTCTTTGAATGCTTGGGCCGGATCGTAGACATGTTCCAAGACGTCCTGGGTGACGACAACGTCAAACGACCGATCATTGAACGTTTGCTTCTCAAGGTCTTCGTTCCTAAAGTGTCCAATCATGCTGCCGAATTTATGGTTTGGATGGTACTGCGATGCCACATAGTTCGTGCCGCTTTTCCGAAGTCGCGCACTTGCTCCTCCTCCCGTAGGTGACGATTCATGTATCGAAAGGGATCTCCAGCTTGGATAATATTTTGCGAGTATTTGCAGTAGTGCACGGTTTCTTGGAATTGACTCGCAAGTGGTGCACTTAAAATGGTCTCGAAGCCAAGCGTGGTGCGCTATAAAATTAGTGTTTCTTTCGCAGCATGGACAAAAGCCCGTTTCTCGAAAATAAAAACCATTCGGAAGCAGGACCTTCAATGCACTGGAAACCAATCTATCTCGTACTCGAATCATGATAAATGAGCTCGAAAATGCACCGACATTGCGGGCTCTCGCGCCGCCATCTGCGGCAAGAACTCGGTGCTAAACCAATGCGCGGTGCTATCTGACAGGTTACCGACGATAAGCTGCATGTTCATGTGGGTCGCGAAGCCAAGGGTTGGACGAGCTGCTGCAAGGCCTGCAAAAAGTCCCGGTTCCACGCGACGGCGAATTGCTGTGCGTTTGCCGACAGCGTGCTGCGGAGGCGCGAATCAGCCACGAGTTTTTCCACCTCTGCCGCGAAGTCGGGCCCGGTGTCCGCGACAAGGAACGGCGCAGCCTGCATCGAGATGCCCTTGACGCCGTTGGACGTGGTGACCAAGGGCATGCCATGGCCTAGGGCCTCGATGACCTTGATGTTCAAACCCGTGCCGAAGCGCATCGGCGCCACCACCAGCGTCGCTGCCCGATAGGCGGCGGCCAGATCGTCCAATTCGCCGAGGTGCCGAATTCCCGGCTGCGGCCGAAAGGCATTGCAGATCCGGCCTGCGAGCAGGAATTCGATGTCGGGCACCCGGCGTTTGATCAAAGGCAGCGTGTTGTCGATGAAGTGGCGTACCGAGTCGACATTGACCGGGTTGCCCGAGCCGACGAACAACATCGTCGGGGCCAGCGGGCAATCGCCGCGAACCTCGGGATCGTGGTACAGGCCTTGCGTGTCGACGAGATGGCCGATGGTGGCCGTACGCACGCCGGAGATGCGCTCGAAGAACTCGCGCTCCTGGTCCTGGATGGCGATCACCGCGTCCGCGCGCCGCAGCCCCGCAGCCTCTTCATCGCGCGATGCCGAGAACCAGTCCGGTTTGCGGCCGCTCTGAAGGAAGATCTTGTAGCGGTCGGTGAACACGTCGTGGGTGTCAACGATCTTCAGCACGTCGCCGCCAAACGCGCTGAACGCCAAAGACATGAACACGTATTCGACGATGACCACCTCGAACCGGTGTGCTTCCTGAATCTGGCGCAGTGCGGTGAGGTTCGATGTGTCGAACCACGCGTCGATCGGCAGGTTGTGTTCGAGTCCGGGTAGCCAGCGGCCAAGCAATTGACCAGCCAGTCGCTGCGGGCCGTTCCTGGCCGTCGGTTCCGTGTAGTCGATGGCGTGAAACCGATCGCCCCACCAATCGCGCATCGCTCGTTCATCGCCATGCTCGCGGCGGATGAAGGCGAAGTGCACGTCGTGGCCCATCTGCCGCACGGCGGCAGCCAGCCGATACACGCGCGCGCGGTTGCCCGCGTTCTGCGGGTGCGTGGGTGTGGGTGAGACAAACAGGACTCGCATGGATATTTCAATTCGGTCGCTTAGATAGACGCCGAATTGGCTGGCCACAATCGCCCAGTCGACCCAAGTAATAGTCGCGAACTGCATAAAGAACGGCACGGTTGTGCGGCGAACCGATTCTGCGGCGAAATTCCCGCCACCAAGTCAGCAGCGCCCATACGAATCGCCTGACGACTGAGTCTGAGCCTGTCGGGATCACGATCTCAGGGAGAACGACCTGGCGAACACGCTGCCAGGTCTCCCGGCGGATGGCCCGCATGTCGCTGGCTGAGCAGTGGTGCCGGGCCCAGAACAAACGATTGCGCGTCATGAAGTAGGTCACCAACGGCGACGACTCGCCGCCAAATGACGACGACACCTTGTGCCACAACCTGGCTTGTGGAACGACAATGCAACGGTGGCCCGCACCGCGCGCGCGATAACACCAGTCGGTTTCCTCGTAGGTCAGAAAGTAGCGCTCGTCCAGTAGCCCAACCTGCCGAAAAGTTGCCGCGCTGGCGAAGAGTGCGCACCCGGTGATGTAGTCCGCGTCGCGGACTTGTGAGTACTCGTCTGAATCGGCTTGGCCAATTCCATCGATGACAAAGTTTAGGGCTGGGCTATGCCATCGGGCTCCGGCGAACCACAGGATTTCTGGCTTGTCGAAATAGTAGATTTTGGCGCCGAGCACGTCGTCGGATGACGTGCGCAGCGATAAGGTAACGAACGACTCGATGAGGTCAGCGGCAACTACGGTGTCGTTGTTCAACAGGAGGATGAAGTCCGTGCCGCGGTCGAGCGCGTGTCGGATGCCGACATTGTTGCCTCCAGCATAGCCGAGGTTCTTGCCGGTCTCTAAGACTTCCACCGTCGGGAATGCAGCCCGGATCGCGGCCACCGACCCATCGGCCGACCCGTTATCGACTACGATCACTCGGCAATATGGATAGGTCGACTTCGACAATGACGCCAGACAGTCCAAGGTGTCTTCGCGCCCATTCCAATTAAGCACGACGATATCGACCGCGGGAGATCCGGCGGCCATCCTAGTGCACTGCGCTCAAAGTAATGGAACTTAAAGTTCCCGGCATACTCCAATCGCCCAGGAGGCTGGAGCGATGCGAGTTGCCGAGAAGATTGAACTGGATGCTGACGCTGCGCGGGCGTTGCGGGCGCTGTCCAAGCA
>JANMMH010000021.1:0-5679 GCA_031373055.1 Rubrivivax sp.
CATGGTCAAGAAGGGCGGGTGCTTGTCGGCGTCAAAACCAAAGCGTGTGAGCCAGCCTTGTGCGAAGTCAGGCCCGATCGAGCGCAACACGCGGATCGAGACCATGTTCTTCGACTTCGCCAGCGCGGTGTGCAGCGGCAGTGGCCCCTCAAACTTGCCGTCGTAGTTCTTCGGCTCCCAGGGCTGGCTGCCGGTTTCGGTGGCGTCGAAGAAGAGCGGTGCATCGTTGACCACCGTCAGCGGCGTGATGCCCTTTTCAAGTGCGGCCGAATAGACAAAGGGCTTGAAGCTTGAACCCGGCTGGCGCCAGGCTTGGGTCACGTGGTTGAACTTGCTCTTGCGAAAGTCAAAGCCACCGACCATGGCGCGCACGGCGCCATTGCGCGGGTCCAGCGCCACCACCGCGCCTTCGACCTCGGGCACCTGGGTCAAAAACCAATCGCCTTTGGCGCTACGCATGGCGCGCACGATGGCGCCGCGACGAATCTCGACCTTGGGTCCAGCCTTGGTCGACAGGCCCGAGGTCACGGGCTTGAGCCCGTCGCCCGTGATCGTGATGGTGTCGCCGCTTTGCAGCATCGCCACCACTTTGCGCGGCGACGCTTCCAGCACGACCGCAGCTCGCAACTCGTCGTTGTCGGGGTGGTCCGACAGTGCCTCGGCCACACGCGCATCCACCAAGGCGGCATTGCCGGGCAAGTCGACATAGGCCTCAGGACCGCGATAGATCTGGCGCAGCTCGAAGTCCATCAACCCTTTGCGCAAGGCGCGGTAGGCCACGAGTTGGTCTGCGGCATTCACGCTCAAGTGGACGTTGAGCCCACGCACGTAGGCGTCGTCGCCGTACTGGGCGAAGACCAGTTGGCGTGCTGCTTCGGCGACAAACTCGGCGTGCACGGCCGACTCTGACTGCGTGCGATAGCGCAGCACCTGGGCCAAGGCTTCGTCACGCTGGGCTTCGTTGATGAAGCCGTTCTCGAGCATGCGCTCGATGATGTAGCGCTGGCGCTGCGTCGCGCGCTTGGGGTTGGCGATAGGGTTGTAGGCGGACGGCGCCTTGGGCAGGCCGGCCAGCATGGCGGCCTCGGCCACGGTGACTTCAGCCAATGGCTTGCCGAAGTAGATCTGCGCGGCGGCAGCGAAACCACTTGCACGCTGGCCCAGGAAGATCTGGTTCATGTACAGCTCAAGGATCTGGTCCTTGTTGAGCAATCGTTCGATCTTCAGCGCCAACAAGATCTCGTAGATCTTGCGCGTGAAGGTCTTCTCGCTCGACAGGTAGAAGTTACGCGCCACCTGCATGGTGATGGTTGACGCGCCCTGGCTGCGTGCGTCGCGCAGGTTCTCTAGCGCAGCGCGGGCCACACCTTTGTAGTCCACGCCGCCATGCTGATAGAAACGCGAGTCTTCGGCCGCGAGCACAGCGTCCTTCATGACTTTGGGGATGCGCGACACCGGCATCAGCTCGCGCCGCTCTTCACCAAACTCGCCCAGCAGCACGCCGTCGGACGAGACCACACGCAGTGGCAGCTTGGGCCGATAGTCGGCCATGCTGCTGATGTCAGGCAGGTTGGGGAAGGCCACCGCCAGCGCCACGCCAATGATCAGCAACAAGATCAACAAGCCCGCACCGGCGAGACCAGCGACCCACATGCCCGTGCGCGCACCGATGGCCATCAAGCGCTGCGCCAGGCTCGTGTGCGGCGGCGACTGCGCGCCGTCGGTGGCCGGGTTGTCGGAGGGCGCAGACTTTGACATTCGTTTCCCGGCCGGTGATCGACAGGCATTATAGGAATCGCTAACCTTTGCCTTGTGTAGGCACTGGCGGCTGTCGCGAGGCAGCCTCCAACAAGTTTCGTGGCCAACGCCACAAGCGCTCGCGCACTGTTTCAGCCGTTAACGAATGACAACGAGACAGCCACTTGAAAACGGCTTTTTTCTTTGTTGTACAAGGGCTTTACTGCTAGCATTGAAGTAACTTCTTAACATGGACAGGCGCCGCCGGGCGACCTGGGGAGTCAACCCAATTGAGCTTTCTGGACCTATTGCGTGGCCGCAAACATGCGCCGATGATCGGTCTGGACATCAGCTCATCCGGCGCCAAGCTGGTTGAACTGGGGCAGACGAGCAACGGTGAGATGGTGCTGGAGCGTCTGGCTTCCGAGTCCTTCGAGAAAGGCTGGATCACCGACGGCCAGATCGAAAAGTTCGACGAAGTTGCCGATGCTGTGCGCCGCGTTGTGGCCAAGAGTGGCACGCGCACCAAAAACGTCGTGATGGCGATGCCGCAATCGGCCGTCATCACCAAGAAGATCATGCTGCCTGCGGGCCTGCGCGAAGAAGAGATGGAGCTGCAGGTCGAGTCCGAGGCCAACCAGTACATCCCGTTCTCGCTCGACGAAGTCAGCCTCGACTTCTGTGTCATTGGCCCGAGCATGACCTCAGCCGGTGACGTCGAAGTACTCATCGCCGCCTCGCGCAAAGACCGCGTGCAAGACCGCCAGGGCCTGGCCGAAGCGGCCGGGCTCAAGCCGGTGGTGCTGGACATCGAGTCGCACGCTTCGCGCTTGGCCATGGGCCGTGTCGTTGCCGCATTGCCCAACGAGGGCCGCGACGCCTTGGTGGCCTTGTTCGAAATCGGCGCCGACACCACCAGCCTGAAAGTGCTGCGCGACGACGACATGCTCTACGACCGCGACCAGGCCTTTGGTGGCTCGCAGCTCACGCAGCTGATCTCGCGGCAATACGGTTTCTCGTTTGAGGAAGCCGAACAGAAGAAGCTATCTGGTGACCTTCCTGAGGACTACGACAGCGCGATCCTGGCGCCCTTCGTCGATAGCCTGTCGCAGGAGATTGGCCGCGCGCTGCAGTACTTCTTCACGAGCACGCCGCACCACAAAGTGCACTACGTGATGCTGGCGGGCGGCACGGCCACATTGAACGGTTTGAAAGAGCGTGTCACCGAGCTCACCGGTTTTGCATCGATGGTGGTCAATCCTTTCGACAATATGCAGCTGGGCTCGGCCATCCGTGAGGGCCGTGTGCGCCGCGAGGCGCCGGCTTATCTCACCGCCTGCGGCTTGGCCATGCGGAGGTTCATGCTGTGATCCTCATTAACCTACTGCCGCACCGCGAAGAAAAACGACGCCAGCGCAAGCGCGCGTTCTTTGCCGGGCTGGGCCTGGCGGCTCTTGTGGGTCTTGGGGTCGCGGGCGTCTGGTTCACGGTGTTGCAGCAGATGACGGCCGCACAGGTCTCGCGCAACGATTTCCTCAAGGCCGAGATCGTGCGCTTGGACGCGCAGGTCAAGGACATCGCCACCCTGCGCGCCGAAATCGAAGCTTTGAAGGCGCGGCAGAAGTCGGTTGAGGACTTGCAAACCGATCGCAACACGCCCGTCTATTTGCTTGACGAATTGGCGCGGCAAACGCCCGAGGGCGTCTACCTCAACACGATCAAACAGACCGGGCAGGTGGTGGCTGTGGTGGGTGTGGCGCAGACCAACGAGCGTGTCTCCGAGTTTCTGCGCAACGTCAGCAATTCGACCTGGCTTGAGCGCCCAGATCTCGTGGAGATCAAGGCTGCAAATATCACCACCGCAGGCCGAGAACAGCGCCGCCTGTACGAGTTCTCGATGCGCGTGACGCTCAAGCGGCCCCAGGTTAGTGTCGACCCTGCGGCCATGCCTGCCAGCGGCGCTGCCGCCAAGAAAGCGACCTGAGGACCCTATGGCCGCCAAGTCATCCTCATTCAGTTTCGACGTCAACAGCGCGTTCGAAAAAGCCACCTCGCAATTCCGCGGACTCAATGCCAACGAGCCCGGGCAATGGCCTGTCTTGCCCAAGGCCGTGGCGTGGTTGGGTGCAGGTCTTTTGGTGCTGGTGTTGGCGTGGTTTCTCACGTTGTCAGACGCCAACGACAGCCTTGAGGCCGAACGCCTGAAAGAGCCCGAGCTCAAGCAGAACTACCGCAACAAGCTGGGCCAGGCCGTGAACCTGGGCGAGCTGCGCAAGCAAAAGCTGCAAGTCCAGGAGTATGTGACGCAGCTCGAGAAGCAACTGCCGGGCAAGGCTGAAATGGACGCCCTGTTGTCTGACATCAGCCAGGCTGGCTTGGGCCGCGGCCTGTTGTTCGAACAATTCAAACCGGGGCAGGTTGAAATCAAGGACTACTACGCCGAGTTGCCCATTGCCATCAAGGTGTCAGGGCGTTACCACGACATCGGCGCGTTTGCGGCCGACGTCTCTAACCTCTCGCGTATCGTGACGCTGCACAACCTAGGCATCACGCAATCCGCGACCAAGGACGCTGCGGGCAGTGCGGCTTTGATGATGGAAGCCACCGCTCGTACCTATCGTTATCTTGACGCCGTCGAGATTGCCGAGCAGGCGCGTCTTGCCGCAGCCAAGGCCGCAGCGGCCAAGACCGCAGGGGCGCCCAAGTGATGCGCCGCGCTACACCGTTCATAACCCTGTTGGTCTGCGCCGCGCTGGCGGGCTGCGGCGCCAACCACGAAGAGCTTCAGCAGTGGATGGAGCAGCAAAGGCGCGAGGTCAAGCCCAGCGTCAAGCCCCTGCAGCCGCCGAAGAAGTTCGATCCGCAGCCCTATGCCTCGATGCAAGCGGTGGAGCCCTTCAGCACGCAAAAGCTGACGGTGGCCATCAAGCAGGAATCCAGGCAGCCCAATTCGTTGTTGTCGGGCGAGTTGAATCGTCGCAAGGAACCGCTGGAGTCGTTTCCACTAGATAGTGTGCGCATGGTCGGCAGCCTGGCCAAGAGCGGCCAGCCCTATGCGCTGCTGAAAGTCGACAACCTTTTGTACCAGGTCAAGCTGGGTGACTACCTTGGCCAAAACTACGGGCGCATCACCAAGATCGCCGAGACCGAGATCGCGCTGCGTGAGATTGTCCAAGATGCTGCAGGCGAATGGATCGAACGAGTGAGCACGCTGCAGCTCCAGGAGAAGGCGCGATGAGAACGAAAGCGGAGACTCTCACCATGCTGAAATGGCGTGCGGTTTTGATGGCCCTGGTGGCATTAGGCGGGGGCGCCTTGAGCGTCAGCGCGATGGCGCAAAACACCATCCAGTCGGTGACCAGCACCCAGCAGGCGGGTACCGAAGTGGTCCGTATCGAGCTGAGCGAAGCGCTCACGGCCGTGCCGGCCGGCTTCTCGACGCAAGCGCCGCCGCGCATCGCGATCGACCTGCCCGGCGTCGGCAATTCGATGGGGCGCAACGTCGTCGAGATCAACCAAGGCAACCTGCGCTCGGTGAGCATTGCCCAGGCCGGCGAGCGCACGCGCCTGGTGCTCAGTCTCAAACAGGCCTCGGGTTACCGCGCGCAAATTCAGGGCAAGGCCTTGATTCTGGTGCTGGACGCCATGGGCCCCGGCAGCAGTGGTGAAGTCGCGCAGTTCGCGCCAGCGCAAAACGCCGAGCCGCAGGGCTTGCGCGACATCGATTTCCGTCGCGGCTCCGACGGTGCAGGGCGCATCGTCGTGGCGCTGCCGAGTACACAGGTCGGCGTCGACATCCGCCAGCAAGGCCAGACGCTGGTGGTCGAGTTCCTGCGTTCCACATTGCCTGACCGCTTGCGCCGCCGCCTTGACGTCACCGACTTCGGCACACCCGTGCAGACGGTGTCGACCTTCCAGAGCAGCGACCGTGTGCGCATGGTC
>JANMMH010000049.1:0-2035 GCA_031373055.1 Rubrivivax sp.
TTCTCCTGCTCAACGGAATCGACCCATTGGAAGTGGCTGGGTCGCTTGCCACCTTGTCCTGAAGCCAGCCACCGGTGAAACCGGCTCGCAGCAGGCCGGTGACGATGGGCGGGCAGGCACGCATCAATCGCCACAGCAGCCCGGACCGGTGGTTTTCGATCATCAAGACGATCGGCCCCTGGTTGAGACCGAAGTGCCACGGTGACACCCACCACCCGTAGGGGTTGCCCGGCTCGCCGGGATGCGAAGGGTTGAACGAGGCCTTGAATCCGTAGGCGTTGAATTGGGTCAGCTTGGCCTGATAGATGCAATAGCCGATGGTGGGCAACACGATTTCGGGCGCGAACGGCAGCGACGCCGCCACGGCCCACGGTGCGAGCGTTCCGTCGTCAGGCCCATAGGGCACACCGCGCGCCACGTAGTCGAACAACTCGCGTTCGGTGCCGTTGACGTTGATGCGTCCGGGCCCCGGGCCTTCGCTGGCGGTGATGCCCCAGCAATGGCTGCCGTAGCTCGCGAACCCGAGCGGGTTTTCTATGGCGTACCGTTGTTGCGCCAGCGTCGCGCGACGGCTGTTCTCGAAGTAGTCGATACCCTTGCCGCGCATGAAGGCGTCCTGGATGCCGCGAAAGTCGATCCACACGTGCGACAGCTGGTGCGTGAAGAGCGACCCGGCATACAGATAGTCCTGCCCGTGGCAATGCTCCCAGCGGTAGGTGGAGGCCCAGGCTGCATAGCTTTGCGCGGGCAGCGGCCACGTCGGCGAACCCAGGCCCAGCACGTACAGCAGCAGCGCTTCGTCGTAGCCTTCCCAGCGGTAGCGCAGGAAGCCGCTTTCGGGCGTCCAGCCGTGCGTGACCGTGCTGCCCCCGTCTTGCGCCCACTGCCAATTCGCACGGCGGTACAGCGCGTCGGCCAGGGTGCGCAGTTCCTCCTCGTCGGCACTGTCGGCGTCGAAGTACATCGCCGCGGCGAGCGCGCCGGCCAGCAGGAAGGTGGAGTCGACGGTGGACAGCTCGCACTGCCAGGCGCGGCGCCCGCTGCGCATGTCGAGAAAGTGGTAGTAGAAGCCTTGGTATCCGGTGGCGTCGGCCTCTGGGCCGTGCGGGCTGTACCAGAAGAATCGCAGCGTGGTCAGCGTGCGCTCGACTGCTGCGCTGCGCGACATGAAGCCGCGTTCGACGGCGACGGGGTAGCAGGCCAGTGCCAGGCCGGTGGCGGCAATGCTGGCCGGCCAGTCCGGCGCGTTCTTGTCGAGCACCAAGCCGTTGGCGGGATTCGTTTCATGCAGGAAGTAGCCGAATGTCTGGCGCTGGAGATCTTCCAACTCGGCGCCGGCGGCGGGCTTCAAGCTGCTGCTGCCGGCGTCGTCAACGGCCGGCTCGGCAGCGGCATGGGTCGCCGACAACGGATCAGTGCTTCGCGACATGCACGACCAAGCCTGCAAGCCAGGCCAAGGGCGGAATCAGCAGGACCCATTTGAAGTCGGAGTGAAGCGCAAAGTTGGTGGCACTCATGAGTCCGACCGTCAGCGCACCGGAAATCGCCATGGCCCATGCCGCCCCTGCCAGCCTCAGTCGCATGGCTGTCAAGGAGACGAATACAACCAGCACGCCTGCACCCGCCATGAATCCCCCCATGACGGCGAACACGTTCTTCAGCCAGTCCTCAAGGCCAGGCAGATCTGTACGAATGAGTGCAAGCGTGGTGCCCATGAAGCGCGTGTCTTCGGGCAGCAGCGGTGGCCGCAGGAACGTGAAGTACAGGCCCAGGCCGACCAGCCACGCACCGCACCCGGCGAGCATCCAAGTCGAAACGGGGTGAGTGGTGGTTTGTACGTCCATGCGATTTCAGCCTAGGCAAATTGCATTGCGCGGTCTGTGCGACAGCGAACGCTGTAACCCGGGTGTCTCCAAGCACAGCAAGTCGCTGGGTGCGCTGACGCACAGACGACTGCGGCCGGTCGCGCGCAACGTGCACACTGGGCGTCACCACGGCGCGATGGTCTTTGGAAAGGTGCGCCGCATGAACGCAT
>JANMMH010000095.1:0-5353 GCA_031373055.1 Rubrivivax sp.
GACAAAGAGCCCGAGCAAGCCGAGGCCCGGCGCACCGACACCGGCGCCCGAGGCCGCCGCCACCAAGGTCAACAAGCCGCTGCCCAGCACGAACATCGCGGTGACGAGCCAGCCACGCTGCCAGCGCGGCACGGCGATCACTGTCAAGCTCAGCGCAGCCAGCACCACGCTGGCCAGCGTCAAGGCCAGCGCCGCGGGCTTGGGCGCGGCCGACCACGGCGTCCACACGCCGATGAGGATCAGCAAGCCCATCAACGCCAGCCCGGCCATGCACCAGCGCGCGGCGATGCTGTTGGGCTGCGCGTGCGGCTCGCGCTCGGCGCGCAGCAGCGGCAGGAATTCGGACTCCAACGGCGGCAACACACTCTGGCCGGCGTCACCGTCGAGCAAGGTGCTGTCGGCGTCGGCGGGTGGGGGTGATGACATTCGCATGAGGCCGCCGATGTTCAGTGCGTCAGGCCCCGGCGCGGGCGCGCTGCAGGGCGTCGCGCGTGGCCAGGGCTTTGGTACGCGCGGCCGCCGCGAAATCGCTGCCGCCGCTGGCGTAGAGCACGGCGCGCGACGAGCTCACCATGATGGGCGCGCCCTCGCGCCAGGCGGCACGCACGGTGGCGTCGATTTCACCGCCTTGCGCGCCGATGCCGGGAATGAGCAGCGGCAGCTCGGGTGCGAGTTCACGCACACGGGCTAGCTCTGCGGGGTAGGTGGCACCGACGACCAAACCCAGGCGCCCGTCGCGATTCCAGGCGCCCTGCGCCAGCCGCGCGATGTGCTCGTAAAGCAGTGAGCCGTCGGCCAGGCGCTGGCCTTGTAAATCAGAGCCGCCGGGGTTGGAGGTGCGGCACAGCAGGAAGAGGCCCTTGCCGTCATAGCGCAAGTAGGGCTCGATCGAATCGAAACCCATGAAGGGCGAGAGCGTGAGCGCGTCGGCGCCATAGCGCACAAAGGCCTCACGTGCGTACTGCTCGGCGGTGGCGCCGATGTCGCCGCGCTTGGCGTCAAGGATCACGGGCACGTGGGGTGCAATGCGGCGCAGCGTGTGCATCAGGCGCTCAAGCTGGTCTTCGGCGCGGTGTGCGGCGAAGTAGGCGATCTGCGGCTTGAAGGCGATGGCCAGGTCGAACGTGGCCTGCGCAATGGCGGCGCAGAAGTCGTGCATGCGTGACGCGTCGTCGCGCCACGCGCCGGGCAAGCGCGCGGGGTCGGGGTCCAGGCCGATGCACAGCATGGAGCCGTGCGTGGCTTGCGCGGCGAGCAGCTGGGCGCGAAAGCCGCTCATGACCAGCGCCGCGCCAGTGGCTCGGCCAAGCCTGTGTAGGCCGCCGGCGTCAACGCCAGCAGGCGCTCACGTTCACCATCAGGCAAAGGCAGGCCGCGAATGAAGCCCTGCATCAGCTCGCGTGTGATGGGCTTGCCCTGGGTGAACTGTTTGAGCTGGTCGTACGGGTTGGGCAGGCCATAGCGGCGCATCACCGTCTGCACCGGCTCGGCCAGCACTTCCCAGGCGCTGTCGAGGTCGGCGCTCAGGGCCAACGGGTTGACTTCAAGCTTGCCCAGGCCACGCGACAGGCTGTCCAACGCCAGCAGCATGTGGCCGACGGCCACGCCCATGTTGCGCAGCACGGTCGAGTCGGTGAGGTCACGCTGCCAGCGGCTGATGGGCAGCTTGTGGCTCATATGCGCCAGCAGTGCATTCGCCAGGCCGAAGTTGCCCTCGGCGTTTTCAAAGTCGATCGGGTTGACCTTGTGCGGCATCGTGCTCGAGCCCACCTCGCCAGCCTTCACGCGCTGCTTGAAGTAACCCAGCGAGATGTAGCCCCAGGCGTCGCGGCACCAGTCAACGAGCACGGTGTTGGCGCGCGCCAAGGCGTCAAAGAGCTCGGCCATGCCGTCGTGCGGCTCGATCTGGATCGTGTAGGCGTTGAAGGCCAGGCCCAGGCGCTCTTCAACGACGTGGCGGCTGAAGGCTTCCCAGTCGACATCTGGATAGGCCGCGACATGCGCGTTGTAGTTGCCCACGGCCCCGTTCATCTTGGCGGGTAGCGGCACCGCCGCGATGCGTGCGCGCGCTGTCGCCAGCCGTGCGGCAACGTTGGCGAGCTCCTTGCCCAGCGTCGTGGGGCTCGCGGTCTGGCCGTGGGTGCGGCTGAGCATGGGCAGTTCGGCGAAGCTGTGCGCCATCGCCGTCATGGCCGCCAACACGCCGTCGAGTGCGGGCAGCAGCACCGTGTCGCGCGCGCTCTGCAGCATCAGCGCGTGGCTGGTGTTGTTGATGTCTTCGCTGGTGCAGGCGAAGTGCACGAACTCGGTGGCCGCGTGCAGCTCGGCGTGGCCTTCGAGCTGCGCCTTGAGCCAGTACTCCACCGCCTTCACGTCGTGGTTGGTGGTGCGCTCGATGTCCTTGATGGCCATCGCGTCGGCTTCGCTGAAGTCGGACACGAGCTTTTGCAGCCGCTGCTGCGCGCTTGCCGACAGTGCCGGGAACTCGGGCAGTTCGGCCAGCGACAACGCGATAAACCACTCGACCTCGACCTGCACACGCCGGTGCATGAGCCCGAACTCGGACAGCAAGGGACGCAGCGCGCTGAGCTTGGACGCATAGCGGCCGTCCAGCGGCGACAAGGCAGTCAGGGGTGACGGGTTCATGGAGTCAGGGGCCCGGGGTGGCCGAGGGCAAAGCAGCGAGGGCACGCGCGAGCGCCGCGAATTTTAGGCGGGCCGCGTGGGCTCGCCGGCCCAGGAAACCCCGGGGCCGAGGGATATCACCGGGCGGCCCCGAATTGACGGCAGGGCAGCGCGTCTTGCCCAATGCGCGAGCCCGTTCAACCCCAAGGAGTCTGCATGCAAGTCACCCGCCGCCACACCCTCACCGCCGTGGCCGCCATCGCCTTGGCCGCCACGGCCGCGCCCGCCTTCGCGCAAACCAAGCTCAAGGTCGCCGCCATCTACACCGTGCCGGTCGAGCAGCAATGGGTCAGCCGCATCGACAAGGCGCTGAAGGCGGCGGTGGCACGCGGCGAGATCGAGTACGTGTTCAGCGAAAACGTTGCCAATGCCGACTACGAACGCGTGATGCGCCAATACGCCGAGAAGGGCCATACCTTCATCGTCGGCGAGTCCTTCGCGGTTGAAGCCGCCGCGCGCAAGGTCGCCAAGGACTACCCCAAGATCAGCTTCCTGATGGGCAGCTCGGGCAAGCCCCAAGAGCCCAACTTCGGTGTCTTTGACAACTACATCCAGGAGCCCGCGTACTTGAGTGGCCTGATCGCCGGCGGCATGAGCAAAAGCGGCAAGATCGGCATGGTCGGCGGCTTCCCCATCCCCGAGGTCAACCGCCTGATGAACGCCTTCATGGCCGGTGCGCGCGAGAGCAACCCCAAGGTCGAATTCAGCGTCAGCTTCATCAACAGCTGGTTCGACCCGCCCAAGGCCAAAGAGGCCGCCTTCGCCATGATCGACAAGGGTGCCGACGTGATGTATGCCGAGCGCTTTGGCGTCAGCGACGCAGCCAAAGAGCGCAAGGTGCTGGCCATCGGCAACGTCATCAATACGCAAGACAAATACCCCGACACCGTGGTCGCCTCGGCGTTGTGGCACATGGAGCCGACCATCGAGCGCGCGCTCAAGGCGGTGAAGGCGGGGCAGTTCAAGGCCGAGGACTACGGCATGTATTCGATGATGAAACACAAGGGCGCGGAGCTCGCGCCGCTGGGCACCTTCGAGAAGAAGATTCCGGCCGACTTGGTGGCCAAAGTGCGTGCCAAAGAGCGCGCCATCCTGGACGGCAAGTTCAGCGTGCTCGTGGACGACAACGCGCCCAAGGGCTCGGCGAAGTGAGTGGGGTGCCAGGGCTTGGCGACGTCAAGGCCCTGGCCTTCGACATCTTCGGCACGGTGGTCGACTGGCGCAGCTCGATCATCGAGGCCGGCCAGGCGCTGGGTGAACGCGCTGGGGCGGATATCGATTGGCCCGCCTTCGCCGAAGACTGGCGCGCCGGCTACCAGCCGGCCATGGCCCAGGTGCGCGCGCGCACGCTGCCGTGGACCAACATCGACGGCCTGCACCGGCGCATCCTTGACGAGCTGCTGGCCGCGCGTGGCCTGAGCTGGAGCGAGGCGCAGCGCCACGACTTCAACCTCGTCTGGCACCGCCTCAAACCCTGGGGCGACAGCGTGGCGGGCCTGGCGCGGCTGAAGGCGCGCTACACGCTGGCGACACTATCCAACGGCAACCTGTCGCTGCTGGTGGCCATGGCCAAACACGCGGGCCTGCCCTGGGACTGCGTGCTCTCGGCCGAGCTCTTTCACCACTACAAGCCCGACCCGCAGGTGTACCTCGGCGCGGCGCGTTTGCTCGGCCTGGCGCCGGCGCAGGTGATGATGGTCGCGGCCCACCCGAGTGACCTGCGCGCCGCCGCCGCCTGCGGCCTGCGCACGGCCTACATTCCGCGGCCGCTGGAGCATGGACCGGGTGGATTGATGGAGCCCAGCGCGCCGGGTGAGTTCGACATGACCGCCCCCGACCTGGAAGCATTCGCCGTTCAACTCGGCTGTTAGAACAGCAGCGTGACAATCGCCAGCAGGCCCATCACCAAGGCCAGCGAAATGACGTAGAGCAGGGACACCAGCAGCGCGCGCAGCAAGAGCGGCCACCAACGCCCGCCGTAGACGCGCTTGGCCGCCAGCAGCGCATAGATCGGCACCGCCGCGCCGGCGGGCGTCGAGACCCAGGGCGAGGGCACCATAACCGCCAGCGCCAGGGCGATGAACCAGAAGGCGTGCAGGTGCAGCGCGAACACCAGGTGCTCGGTGTAGACCATGCGGCGCCTGAAATACACGAGCTTTTGCCACAGCGCAAAGAAAGGCAGCAGCGCAAAAAGTGCCATGCCGGCGTTGGACACCAGGCGGTCGCCATAAGCTTGCGCTTCACGCTCCAGGCTCTTGGGGTCGAGGTCCACGCGCCGCTGCAGCCGCTTGCAAACCGACGCGGGCAAGCCTTCGCAATAGAACTCGCCGCCCTTGATGCCGGCGCGCGCGAAGCCGGCGGCGATGGAGAATTCACCAGGCGGCTTGATGTTGATGTCGGTACCCACGCCGTCGATATTCAAGTTGGTCACGGCGCGCAACATCAGCAGCACGATGACGCTGATGGTCAGGTACAGCCGCAGCGGCAGCACGTAGTGTTTGCGCTGGCCGGCGAGGTAGCGCTTCGTCAACTCGCCCGGCTGCGCCAAGAGCAAACCCAAGGTGCGCCACAGCGCGCCTTCGGTGGACAAGTAGGCGCCGCTGAACTGCTGCACAAAGTGCCACAAAGTCGGTGGCTTGAGGTTGGTCTCTTGCCCGCATTGCCCACA
>JANMMH010000122.1:0-3509 GCA_031373055.1 Rubrivivax sp.
GGCTTGCGCGATGGTGCGGTCTTCCACCACGGCCTGGGCCAACAGCCGCTCGGGCGAGAGCGCGTCGGCCTCGGGCATCAGGATGTTCAGCCCGATGGCCGCCGGCTCGGCGCGTTTGAGCGTGCGCACCAGGCGCGCCAACTGCAAGCGTGGCCATGGCCACTGGCCCAGTGCGCGCAGGCTCTTTTGGTCGATCTCGACGATGGTGACGGAGAGGGAGCCGACATGGCGCGGGGCCAGCACCTGCAGCACGTCGAAACCGGGCGCTTGCAGACGCTCGCTCCAGGGCGCACGCAAGGCCGTGAGCAGCACCAGCGCCGCCAGCACGCTGCCGGCCACCAGCCGCAGGCGGCGCGCGCCCGGCGCCGGCAGGTCGATCACAGCGTGATGTCCAAGCCGTCGTATGCCGCGCTAACCTTCAACGTGTGGGCACCGCGTGTGATCTCTTCAAGCCGCCGTGTCTCGGCCAACATGGCGTCGATGGCGGCGTCGTCAAACACCGGCTCGTGGTGGAAGAGGCACAGGTGGCGCACGGCCGCCATCTGGCACAGCTCAACGCCGACGATGTTGCTCGAATGCCCCCAGTCGGCCTTCACCGAGATGGCGTCGGCCAACGAGTACATGGCGTCAAAGACCACCAGATCGGCGTCTTGAAAGAAGCGCACGAAGCGCTCGGTGTGCTCGGCCTCATCCAACGGGTGCTCGGAGTCGGTGCTGTAGACCACTGTCTTGCCATCATGCTCGAAGCGGTAGCCGTAAGAGTCACCACCATGGCGCTGCAAGAGCGTGTGCACGCGCATGCCGGCCACCTCTTGCACGCGGCCAGGCTCGAGATGCACGAACTCAAGCGTGGCACCGAAGATCGAAAAGTCCACCGGGAACGAAGGCTGCGCCTGCTGGCGGCGCAGCGCTGCTTCAAGCCCCGCGTGGCCACCGTAGAAGATGACGCGGTTGCCGGGGATGTAGGCCGGCACAAAAAACGGCAGACCCATGATGTGGTCCCAGTGCAGGTGCGACTGGAAGATGTGAAAGGTCTGCGCAACGCCCTGTTGGCGCTGTGCCATGGCCGCATGGCCGAAGGGGCGCAGGCCGCTGCCCATGTCGCAGATGACGAATTCGGTGCCGCCGGTGTCGCCAAGCTCGATCTGCACGCAGGCGCTGTGGCCGCCATAGGTGCCGGCGGTGGCAAAAGGCAGGCTGTCGAGATAACGTTCAAGATCAGCGTCATTTGCCAACACCAAGCCTTGCGCACCACGCAGCGCTGCGCGCAATTTGTCGCGCACGCGCGCAGCCGTCAGCGCCACCGGCAGCGAGCCGCGGGTGCCCCATAGGCGCACGCTTTTCATGATGCCGCCGACGGCTTTTGCGTTTGCGCCAGCGCGTCGTCCAACGTGGCCGTGATGCTCAAGACGCGGTTGAAGCGGCTGATGGCGAAGATCTCGGCCACCACCGTTTGCGGCGCCGCCACAAGCAGCTTGAAGCCTTGCTCGCGAGCTTGTTTGGCCGCGATCATCAAGACACGCAAACCCACGCTGCTGATGTAGTCGACGCCGGAGAAGTCAAGCACCACGGTTTGCTTCGCTGCAGCCGCCTGCGCCAGTAGGGGCATGAGGGTTTGCTCGAAGGCCGCGGCGCTGAGGTGGTCGATGCGGCCTACCGCATTGACCACGATGGCAGCACCCTGCTCATGGGATGAAACCTGCAATGTCGGTTCATGCGCTTGCATATGTCGCCGCCCTTTCGCGCCCGCTGGGTGGGGTGCGATTCAGTATAGGAGAGCCGCCCAGGAATAAAACCTGTGTCAATTGCCGCTCGGAGTGGGGCATTGGTGGCGCGAGCGCTGTGGCGGGTCACTGGAGTGGCCCCCATTTCACGGACACCATTCCGAGCGGAAGAAGGAGTCGAACTCCGCTCGACTAGGGAGCCTCGCGCGCCGCGCGCTTTCTGTCGTGTTCCTTCAACCAACGCTTGCGCACCCGCACACTCTTGGGCGTGATCTCCACCAGCTCGTCGTCGGCGATGAACTCCACCGCGTACTCCAGCGTGAGGTCGATCGCCGGCGTGATTTTGATGGCGTCCTCTTTGCCGCTGACGCGGAAGTTGGTGAGCTGCTTCTGGCGCACGGCGTTGACCACGAGGTCGTTGTCGCGGCTGTGGATGCCCACGATCATGCCTTCGTAGACCGGGTCGCCCGCGCGCACGAACATGCGGCCGCGGTCGTCGAGCTTGCCCAGCGCGTAGGTCACGATCTCGCCCTCGTCCATGCTGATCAGCACGCCGTTTTTGCGGCCACCGATCTCGCCCTTGAACGCTTCGTAGCCGTCAAAGATGTGGCTCATCAAGCCTGTGCCTCGCGTCAAATTCTGGAAGTCGGTTTGCAGGCCGATCAACCCACGCGCAGGCACGCGGTACTCCAATCGGACGCGGCCTCTTCCATCGGGCTGCATGTCGGTGAGCTCGCCCTTGCGCATGCCCAGCTCTTGCATCACGCCGCCTTGGTGGCTGTCTTCGACGTCCACCGTCAGCAGCTCCATGGGTTCGTGCTTTTCACCGTTCACATCACGCAGCACGACACGCGGGCGCGACACGGCCAGCTCGTAGCCTTCGCGGCGCATGTTTTCCAAGAGGATGGTGAGGTGCAATTCGCCCCGGCCCGAGACCTCGAAGATGCCGTCTTCGTCGGTGTCGGTGACGCGCAGCGCGACGTTGCTTTGCAGCTCACGGTCGAGGCGGTCGCGGATCTGGCGGCTGGTGACGAACTTGCCTTCGCGCCCGGCCAGGGGCGAGTTGTTCACGCAGAAGTTCATCGTCAGCGTGGGCTCGTCAATCACCAGCATGGGCAGCGGGCGCGGGTTCTCCAGGCTCGTGAGCGTGACGCCGATGCCGATGCCTTCAATGCCGTTGACGAGCACGATGTCGCCCGGGCCGGCAAGTTCCGTCTGCTGACGCTCCAGGCCTTCGAAGGTCAAGACCTGGTTCACGCGCGCCTTGATCGGCGTCGAGTCCGGGCCCGAGTACAAGGCCACGTCTTGCATCGGCCGCAAGGTGCCGCAGTTGATGCGGCCGATGCCGATGCGGCCAACGTAGGTGGAGTAGTCAAGCGAGCAGATCTGCAATTGCAGCGGCTCATCAGGCGAACCTTCGTGCGCGGCCACATGCTCCAGGATGGCGTCGAACAGCGGCGACAGGTCGGTGCCGATTTCGCCTTGCGTCAGGCTGGCCCAGCCGTTCAAGCCCGAAGCGAAGATGACGGGAAAGTCGAGCTGCTCTTCGGTGGCGCCGAGTTTGTCGAAGAGATCAAAGGTGGCGTTGATAACGAAGTCGGCGCGCGCGCCGGGACGGTCGACCTTGTTGACCACGACGATGGGCTTCAAGCCAAGGGCGAGTGCCTTGCGCGTGACGAACCGCGTTTGCGGCATCGGGCCTTCGACTGCGTCCACCAACAAGAGCACGCTGTCGACCATCGACAGCACACGCTCGACCTCACCGCCAAAGTCGGCGTGGCCGGG
>JANMMH010000125.1:0-4519 GCA_031373055.1 Rubrivivax sp.
CGCTTGCGCGACGCCGGGTTGATGGGCCAGCGCGCGTCGTCGACCAAGTTCTTTGCGCCGCACGCCGACCGTTTTGAGCTGCTGCCTGCCGACCAGCCGAACAAGGTACGCTTTCGCGGGTGAAGCCTGCGCAGGGCATCGACTGGCAGCGGCCCTGGCTGGCGCCTCTTCGCGACATCGGCCAGCTTGTGCAGGCGCGATGGCTGGCCAAGGACTCATTGCCGGACGCTCTGAACACCGCCGCCGCACCGCGCCACTTCGTGCCACAGAGCGCCCTGCCCAAAGACGAGCCGTACGAAGCCTTCATCGCACGCACGCGCCAGGTGCCCACGCGCGAGAACCTGCACGACTTCTTCAACGGCCTCATCTGGCACACCGAGCCTGCGCTCAAGTCGCGGCTCAACGAGCTGCAAGCCGCTGCGCTGGCGCGCGATGGCGTGCAAGCCCGGCGCGGCGCCGTGCGCGACGCGCTCACCCTCTTCGACGAAAACGGTGCCTTGCTTGACGGCCCGCCGCAGCTGGTAGCGGCCTTGCAAGCACGCGACTGGCCGCGGCTCTTTGTGCACGGCCGCAGCCTGTGGCAAGAGGCGCGGCTGCACATCGTGGGCCACGCGCTGCTGGAGCAACTCTGCGTCGCGCCGCGCAAGGGCCTCACCGCGCACGTGTGGGTGGGCGACGCGCTGGCCGCCGACGCCGCCACCTGGCGGGCCAAGCCCTTCTACCCGCTGCCCGTGCTGGGCGTGCCAGGCTGGTGGGCGGCCAATGAGGCCGCCGTGTTCTACGACGACACCGCCGTCTTTCGCCCGGCCCGCGATAAACCCTAGCTCGGAAGGGCATCGGGCCATTGAAAGCCACGCGCGCGGCCTAATATGCGCGCCTTCAGCCACCCACGCCGCCTTGTCGCGGCCCCCTTGCCATGAAGCGAATCCTGCTCTTCGTGATCACCAACCTGGCCGTGATGCTGGTGCTGGGTATTGCCGCGAGCCTGCTCGGCGTGAACCGATTCCTCACCGCCAACGGCCTGAATCTGGGCATGTTGCTCGGCTTTGCGGCCGTGATGGGTTTTGGCGGCGCCATCATTTCGCTCTTGATCAGCAAGCCCATGGCCAAGTGGAGCACCGGCGCGCAGCTCATCAACGACTCACCCGACCCCACGCACCGCTGGATTGTTAGCGCGGTGAAGGGTTTTGCCGAGAAGGCCAAGATCGGCATGCCCGACGTGGCGGTCTTTGAAGGCGCGCCCAATGCGTTCGCCACGGGTGCCTTCAAGAACTCGGCGATGGTGGCCGTGTCCACCGGCCTTTTGCAGACCATGACGCGTGAAGAAGTCGAGGCCGTGATCGGCCACGAGGTCGCCCACGTGGCCAATGGCGACATGGTGACCATGGCGCTGATTCAAGGCGTGATGAACACCTTCGTGGTGTTCTTGTCGCGCGTGATCGGCTACTTCGTCGACAAGGTGATCTTGCGCAACAACAACGACGGCGTGGGCATCGGCTACTACGTCACCACCATCGTGCTCGACATCGTGCTGGGCGTGGCCGCAGCCGTGGTCGTGGCTTGGTTCTCGCGGCAACGCGAGTACCGCGCCGACGCCGGCGCAGCCGCGTTGATGGGCCGCAAGCAGCCCATGATCAACGCCCTGGCGCGACTGGGCGGCTACGAGCCGGGCGAACTGCCCAAGGCCATGGCTGCGATGGGCATCAGTGCCAAGCCCAGCGGCATGATGGCGCTGTTTTCCAGCCACCCGCCGATTGAAGACCGCATTCGCGTGTTGCAGCAAGCGCAGTGAGCGAGGGCTCCCTCCCCCTGCCAGGGGGAGGGAGTCCATCAACGCAATCGCCTCCGCGCCGCACGCGCATGCGGCACCCAGCCCAGGCTGAGCCAGCGCCGCCACATCAAGAGCCCGCGGATCCACTCGTCCGCCGCGTAGGCCAGCCACACGCCGACGAGGCCGAAGCCCAGCACGTGGCCAAGCAGCCAGCTGCCGCCGGCCAGCACCACCACGAACGAGGCCGCACCCGCCACCACGGGGTAGCGTGCATCGCCCGTGGCGCGCAGCGCGTTCACCAGCACCAGGTTGAACGTGCGGCCTGGCTCGATGAGCACCGTGCACCACAGGAGCGTGGCGCCGAGTGCGACGATCTGGGCATCTTGCGTGAAGAGTGCCAGCAAGCGCGGGCCGGCCAACGCCATCAGCACACTGACAGCCACACTGATGAGCAGCCCCCGCCGCATGGCGCGGCGCACCAGCGTCTGCGCCTGGCGAAAGTGGCCAGCGCCGACCATGTGGCCGACCAGGATCTCCACCGCAAAGCCCGTGGCCAGGCCAAAGACCACGCCGATGTACGTCAACTGTGAGGCATAGGCCTGTGTCGCCAGCGCCTGCGCACCCATCAGCGCCACCACGGCAATGCTCACGGTGTGGCTCAGCCGGTAGGCGATGTTCTCGGCCGCACCGGGCAGCCCGATGTGCAGCATGGCAGCGAGCTCTTGGCGCGGCAGTCGCCAGACATCACCCCAGCGCGGCACCAGCGATAGGCGAACGCGCCACAGCCACCAGTGCAGCAGCACGCCCAACACGCGGCTGGCCAGCATGGCCCAGGCAAACCCCACCAGGCCGAAAGCTGGCAGCGGCCCCGCACCAAGCATCAAGGGCACGGCCAGCGCCAGGTGCGTGAGGTGCATGGTGACGATGACGAAGAGCGTGTCGCGCGCGCGCAAATGGGCGCGCATGACGCCGGCCATCGCCGCGTTCCACGCGTCCAGCAGCAAGGCCGGCGCCAGCGCTTGCAAAAAGGGCAACGCCAGCGGCAAAACCTCAACCGGCGCGTTGAGCAAACGCAGCAAGCCCGCACCGCCTGCTAACGCCGTAAGCGCACAGACAGCCCCGACCCAGCTGCTGGCGCCCAGGGCAGCACGCGCCAGCGCATCGGCGGTGTCGCGCCGGCCCGCACCCAGGCTTTGCGAGACCACCACACCGATGCCCGCGCCGATGATGCGAAAGAAGATAAAGAGCATGGCCACCACCTGGTTGGCCAAGGCAAAAGCGGCACCCGCCGTGTCGGAGCTGCGCGCCGCCAACGCCGTGCCGACGATGCCCACAGCGATGCCGAGCAAGAGCTCGATGAACAAGGGCCAAGCCAGGCTGAGCAAGCGAGGGCGTGTCGTGGTCGGGCGGGTCATGGGGTGGCGATGCTAGCGGCGGCTCGGCGGCGGCATACTGCGTCACTGCCCAAGGAGTTCACCATGAAAGCCGTCGCCGCCTGCCTGCTGCTGCTGTGCTCATTGCACGCCGCCGCATTCGACCTGCAAGGCCACCGCGGCGCACGCGCGCTCGCACCCGAGAACACCTTGCCGGCCTTCGCGCTGGCGCTGAGCCTGGGCGTCACGACACTGGAAACCGACATCGCCATCACGCGCGAAGGCGTGCTCGTGATCTCACACGACCCCGCGCTCAACCCCGACATCACACGCACCAGCGACGGCCAGTTCCTCACCGCGCGCGGGCCGGTCATCGCTGAGATGACGTTCGATGAGGTGCGCCGCTATGACGTGGGCCGCTTGAAACCGGGCACACGCTACGCCGGCCTGTACCCCGAACAAAAACCTGCCGACGGCGCACGCATCCCCACCCTCGAAGAATTATTCGCGCTGGTCAAGAAGTCTGGCAACACCCAGGTGCGCCTGGCGCTGGAAACCAAGATCACGCCCACCGCGCCGCACGAAACGCTGGCGCCTGAGCCCTTCGCGCGCGCCTTGATCAAGGCCGTGCGCGACGCCGGCCTGGCCACGCGCACGAGCGTGCTGTCGTTCGACTGGCGCACGCTGCAAGTGGTACAGAAAGAAGCCCCCGAGATCGCCACCGTCTACCTCACCGCGCAGCAGCGCTGGCTCGACAACATCGGCGCCGACAAGCCCGAGCCTTCAGCGTGGACTGCGGGCTTTCAGCATGCCCAGCACGGCTCGGTGCCGAAGATGATCAAGGCCGCCGGCGGGCGCATTTGGTCGGTGCACTGGGCAGACCTTGACGCCGCGAAGCTGCGCGAGGCCAAAGCCCTGGGCTTGACGGTGTTGACGTGGACGGTGAACGAGCCCGCACAGATGGCGCGAATGTTGGAGATGGGCGTCGACGGCATCATCAGCGACCGGCCAGACCTCTTGCGCATTGAGATGCAAAAGCGTGGCATGCCGTTGCCCGCACCTACGCCCGTCACGCACTGAGAGCAGGCCATGCTCCTGGCCCGTACCGTGCGCGCTGGCGAGGGCGCTGGGTATGGGGTTGCGCTCATGTCCTCCGGCCGGGGGTACCCGGCCTCCCCCTTTACTTCGCTCCACCCCATACCCAACGCCCTCGCCAGCCTTCACCAGTGTGGCGCCCTAACGAACAACGAGTCCGGGCGCCGAGGTGGTGGTTCGAGCGACGGGGGGGGTCCCCGGGTGGTGGGGAGTAAAGGGGGTGAAAGCGGGCGTTCAGGGCGGCGTCGGAGGACCTGTGCGGAACCCGGGGTCCCACCCC
>JANMMH010000165.1:0-9220 GCA_031373055.1 Rubrivivax sp.
GACAACGCCGCCATGCAGCTGGTAAAGGCGCCCAAGAGCTTCGACGTCATTGTCACCGGCAACATGTTTGGCGACATCCTGTCCGACGCCGCCGCCATGCTCACGGGCTCGATCGGCATGCTGCCTTCGGCGTCGCTAGACAAGAACAACAAGGGCCTCTATGAGCCCAGCCATGGCAGCGCGCCGGACATCGCTGGCAAAGGCGTGGCCAATCCGCTGGCTACAATCTTGTCCACTGCCATGATGCTTCGCTTCACACTCAACCAAGCTGACGCCGCTGCCCGTATCGAGGGCGCGGTGACTTCCGTTTTGGAAGCCGGTTTGCGCACGGGCGACATCTGGAGCGAAGGCAAACGCCGTGTGGGCACGCGCGAAATGGGCGACGCGGTCGTCGCCGCATTGACGACGCAAACCCGCGCGACCACCACCACGAAAATTACCCAGAGCTAGCAGCTCTCGGATCGTCTCGCCCCACCTGGACCCCGGCGATACGAGCTGGGAGTCAACGAAGGGGTCCGAGCAAAGAGGTATCCGAATGGCACTCGTAGGATTGGTTGGCTGGCGCGGCATGGTCGGCTCGGTGTTGATGCAGCGCATGCAGGCCGAGGGCGACTTCGCGCTCATCGAGCCGATGTTCTTTTCCACCAGCAACGCCGGTGGCGCGGCGCCCGCACAGGCGAAGAACGAAACACGGCTGTATGACGCCGGCGACATCACGGCACTCAAGCGCTGCGACATCGTCATCACCGCGCAAGGTGGCGAGTACACCAAGGCCGTCTACCCCCAACTTCGTGCAGTCGGCTGGAAGGGCACCTGGATCGACGCGGCGAAAACGCTGCGCATGAACGACGACGCGGTGATCGTGCTCGACCCGGTGAACATGCCCGTCGTCAAAGACGCGCTGGCGCGCGGCGTGAAGGACTACATCGGCGGCAACTGCACTGTGAGCTGCATGCTCATGGGCGTGGGCGCGCTCTTCAAGGCCGACCTGGTGGAGTGGATGACCTGCACCACCTACCAGGCCGCCAGCGGCGGTGGCGGGCAGCACATGCGCGAGTTGCTGACGCAAATGGGCACGCTCAACACGGCAGTTAGAGCGCTGCTGGACGACCCGGCGAGCGCCATCCTTGAGATCGACCGTCAGGTCGCGGCCACGCAGCGCGGCTTGAGCGGCGCTGCGATCGAACACTTCGGTGTGCCCCTGGCCGGCAGCCTGATCCCCTGGATCGACGCCGACCGCGGCGACGGCACCAGCCTGGAAGAGTGGAAGGGCGGCGCTGAGGTGAACAAGATCCTCGGCCGCGGCCCGGCGTTTGGCGCGACGGCCACGCCCATCGACTCCACCTGCGTGCGCGTGGGCGCGATGCGCTGCCACAGCCAGTCGCTCACCATCAAGCTCAAGCAAGATGTGCCACTGGCCGACATCGAAGCGCTCATCGCCAACGACAATGCCTGGGTCAAGTTCGTGCCCAATACCAAGATCGACACGCTGCGTGAACTGACCCCCGTGGCGGTGACGGGCACGATGTCGATTCCCGTGGGCCGCGTGCGTAAGATGGCGCTGGGCCCGCAGTACCTGGGTGCCTTCACCATCGGTGATCAGCTGATGTGGGGCGCGGCCGAGCCGCTTCGGCGCATGCTGCGCATCGTCTTGGAACAGTGAACTTGCGTGCCTGCGCTGTGGTTCGAGGGCAACAAGGCCGGCTGCATGCGCAACAATCCATTTCGCCAAAGAACATCAGTCTTTGCATGAGCTTGTCAGCGTAGATGCCTGATGTTATTGTGATTTCCACCGGTCGCAGAGCAGCCCTCTGGGTGCCGGCAAGGGCCCTGGGAGGGCTTGAACGGCGGGTCTCTTTGGCAGAGCCCGCCCATTGTTTTTGGGAGATGCCTTGAAGCACCGCACGAACCAAACTGGCCGTTTCGCGTTGACGGGCGTGGCCCTGGCCACCGCCTGCTTGATGGCATCCCCCAGCTGGGCCCTAGGCCTGGGCCGGCTCAATGTGCAGTCGGTACTCGGCGAGACCTTGCGCGCCGAGATCGACATCACCAGCATCACCCCAGAAGAAGCGGCGTCGATCCGCCTGCGCGTGGCGCCACCCGAGGCCTACCGCAGCGCCGGCGTCGAATACAACGCGGTGCTCTCGGGCGCCAACGTCACGCTCGACCGCCGCGCCGACGGCAGACCTTTCCTGCGCGTGAGCAGCGACCGCGCCGTGCTGGAGCCCTTTGTCGACGTCATCGTTGAAGCCAGCTGGGCCACCGGCCGACTGGTGCGCGAGTACACGATGTTGTTTGACCCGCCGAGCACGCGCGTGGCAGCAGCACCTCCACCTGCCACGTCGCCGGTGGCGTCGGCCGCGCCCACGCCTTCGGTGCCCGCACCGGCAGCAGCGCCTGTGGCGCGGCCTGCACCTGCAGCCACTGCCCCGCGTGTGCCGAGCGCACCGGCACCGGCTCCCGCTCGGGTGGCGGCCCCTGCGCCCGCAACCCCAGCTGCTGCTTCGGCAGCAGCACCCAGCACCCAGGCGTCGGGCGATGAATATCGCGTGCGACGCGGTGATTCACTCAGCGCCATTGCCGCCAAGACCCTGCGCGGCGGCGTATCACTGGACCAGATGCTGGTGTCGCTCTTCCGTGGCAACCCCGACGCCTTCGTCGGCGACAACATGAACCGGCTCAAGGCCGGCGCCGTGTTGGCTGTGCCGTCGAGCGAGAGCGTGAAGAGCATCACACCGAGCGCCGCGCGCGAGGTGATCCTGGCGCAGAGCAACGACTTCGCAGCCTACCGCCAGCGCCTGGCGTCGGGCGCGCCACAAGCACCCACGCAGGCCGCGACACGGCAGGCCACGGGCACGGTGCAAGCCAAGGTGGACGACGGTAAGCAGGCCGCCGCCGCGCCCGACAAGCTCAAGCTGTCCCAAGGTGCGCTCAAGGCCACAGGCCCTGAGGCCAAGGTCTCCAAGGACAGCGAACGCAAGGACGCGTCGGCCCGCCTGGCCGAACTGTCGCGCAACGTCGACGACTTGAAGAAGCTGCAACAAGGTACGGCCACGGTGGCCGCGGCACCGGCAGCGCCGGCTGCGCCTGCACCCGCGCCTAACGTTAAAGATGTGGTGACACCCGTTGTGCCTGCCGCCGCGCCCGCGCCTGCGCCCGCACCGGCAGCAGTGGCTACTCCGGCACCCGCGCCGGCAACGCCAGCCGCGCCGCCCGTCACCGCAGCGGCATCCGCGCCCGCGCCCGCACCGATGGTCGCTGCGGCCCCGGCCGCACCACCGCCCGCGCCCACACCGAGCAAGCCCGCCGCTGGGCCCTCGGGCACAGAGGAGCCCGGCTTCCTGGCCGGCTTGCTTGAGAACCCGATGCTGCTGCCGGGCGCCGGCGTGCTCGTCGCGCTCTTAGCGGGTCTGGGCATCTACCGTTTGCGCAACGGTGCGCGCAAACGTGCTGGTGAGACGTCCTTCCTTGAAAGCCGCCTGCAGCCGGATTCGTTCTTCGGTCAAAGCGGCGGCCAGCGCATCGACACCAAGGACGCCGGTGCCAGCAGCAGCTCATCGTCGATGAGTTACTCATTGAGCCAGCTCGACGCCATTGGCGACGTCGACCCGGTGGCCGAGGCCGATGTCTATCTGGCCTATGGCCGCGACTTGCAGGCTGAGGAGATTCTCAAAGAGGCCATGCGTGCCAACCCCGACCGCATGGCCGTTCGCACCAAACTGCTCGAGGTGTATGCCAAGCGGCGCGACACCAAGGGCTTTGAGCTACTGGCCACACAGCTGCATTCGATGACGCGCGGCGAGGGCGACGACTGGGCGCAGGCGCAGGCGATGGGCCACGAGATTGACCCAGAGAACCCGCTCTATGTTGCGGGCGGCAAGCCGCATACAGTCTTGGGCGAAAGCGGCGAAGCGGTTGAACTGCTCAACGCCGCCACGGTGCCGCACACCGCCAAGCCCGGCCCAGAGGCCTTCCAGCCTGCTGCGGACGCGGCCTCGCTGGACGGCGGCGTTGATCTGGACCTGAGCCTGGACCTCGACAACGAGCCGGCGACGATCGAGATGACGCGGCCGCTTCAGACCGGCGCGGATTTCGGCGCACCGCAGCGCGTCACCATGGACCTCAGCCTTGACGATCCTGAGCCGCCCACGATGCCGGTGAGGCCTGGCGCGAAGACGCTCGACTCCCTGGACTTCGACCTCGGCAACCTGGACGGGGGCGCGCCGTCGGCGCCAGCCGCTGTCGCGCCTAGCTCGGCCGCTGCGGCAGCTGCTGCCGGCGATGAGTTTGGTGAATTCACGCTGCCGGGCAGCGCGCCCGAAGAGTCGCTAGACGCGAGCGACCCGCTGGTGCGCAAGCTTGAGCTGGCCGAAGAGTTCCGCCAGATCGGGGACATCGAAGGTGCACGCGACCTACTCGACGAAGTGGTGGCCAAGGCCGAAGGCGCCCTCAAGGCCAAGGCGCAAGGCATGCTCACGGGGCTGGGCTGACCAGCCTTGCATCGTCGTTGAACGATGAGCTAGCCCAGCGCCTGGCGCTGGGTGTGAGCTACCGCGGCGGTGCGTACCACGGCTGGCAGTCACAAGCTGACGGCTTGACGGTGCAAGACCGGCTCGAACAAGCCCTCAGCCAGTTCGCCGGCCAAGCAGTTGCTACTGTCTGCGCCGGCCGCACCGACGCTGGCGTGCACGCGGTGCAGCAAGTCGTGCACGTCGACACCCACTTGCAGCGCGAGCTCAGCTCATGGGTGCGCGGCTGCAACCGCTACCTGCCGCGTGACATCGCCGTGCAGTGGTCCCGCCCCGTGACGAGCGACTTCCACGCCCGCTACAGCGCGATCGGCCGGCGCTACCGCTATGTCGTGCTCGAGTCCGCAGTGCGGCCGTCGATCGAGACGGGCCTGTGCGGCTGGGTCTTTCGGCCGCTGGATCAGACACGCATGCGCGAGGCCGCAGCACTGCTCATCGGTGAGCATGACTTCTCGTCGTTTCGCTCGATCGATTGCCAGGCCAAGAGCCCGGTGAAGACGTTGCGCGAGATCCGCATTGAGCGCCACGGCGCCTACTGGCACTTCGACTTCGACGCCAATGCATTTCTGCATCACATGGTGCGCAACCTGATGGGCTGCCTGCTTGCCGTGGGCAACGGGCGCCGCTCACTTGCGTGGTTAGCCGAGGTGCTGGCCGCGCGCGACCGCAAGACTGCAGCACCGACGTTCGCGCCCGACGGCCTGTACTTCGTCGGCCCGTACTACGATGTCCGCCATGAGATTCCTCCCCACGCACCGGCCATCGATTGGCTGGGCTGACAACCGCGCTGCAGCATGAGTCGCACGCGCATCAAGATCTGCGGTCTCACGCGCGAGGCTGATGTCGACGCCGCCGTGGCTGCGGGCGCCGACGCCATCGGCCTCATGTGTTACGCCGCCAGCGTGCGCCACGTCACCCTGGCCAGAGCGTGTGAGCTCGCAATGCGCTTGCCGCCCTTCGTCACGCCGGTGCTGGTGTTCGTGAACGCCTTGGCTGACGAGCTCGACGCCGCGCGCAACGCCTTGCCCGACGCGCTGTGGCAATTCCACGGCGACGAAACACCGACCGCATGCGACGCCACCGGCCACGCCTACCTGCGCGCCGCGCGCATGGCGCCAGGCTTTGATTTGTTAGACTTTGCCGCTCAATTTCCCCGCGCGAAGGCTTTGCTGCTCGATGCCTTCATCGACGGTTTCGGCGGGGGCGGAAAGGTTTTCGATTGGTCACAGATTCCAGCAAACGTGCCCCTTCCCGTCGTTTTGTCTGGTGGGTTGAATGTGGCCAACGTGGCCGAAGGGGTGAGGCGCGTCCGGCCTTGGGCCGTTGATGTGAGCTCCGGCGTCGAGTCAGCCAAGGGCATCAAAGATGCCACGCTGATGCGCCAATTCTGTGATGCGGTGCGCCAGGCCGATGCGGCCCTGGCGACCTGAAATTCGAAAGCCTCCCATGCTGAAATACCAACAACCCGATGCCCGCGGGCACTTCGGGCCTTACGGCGGCACTTTCGTTGCCGAGACCCTGATCCACGCGCTCGATGAGCTGCAAGCGGCCTACACCCACTACCGCAAGGACCCCGAGTTTGTGGCCGAATTCAACTACGAGCTGGCGCACTTTGTCGGCCGGCCCAGCCCGATTTACCACGCCGCAAGACTGAGCCGCGAGATCGGCGGCGCTCAGATCCACTTCAAGCGCGAAGACCTAAACCACACCGGCGCGCACAAGATCAACAACACCATCGGCCAGGCCTTGCTGGCGCGGCGCATGGGCAAGCCGCGTGTCATTGCCGAGACGGGCGCGGGCCAGCACGGCGTGGCCACTGCCACCATCTGCGCACGTTACGGCATGGAATGCGTGGTCTACATGGGCAGCGAAGACATCAAGCGCCAAAGCCCCAACGTCTACCGCATGCACTTGCTGGGCGCGAAGGTGGTGCCGGTGGAGTCGGGCAGCAAGACGCTGAAAGACGCGCTCAATGAAGCGCTGCGCGACTGGGTCACCAACGTTGAAAACACCTTCTACATCATCGGCACCGTGGCCGGCCCGCACCCTTACCCGACGATGGTGCGTGACTTCCAAAGCGTGATCGGCACTGAGAGCATCACGCAGATGCAAACGCAGTGGGGCCGCCAGCCCGACGCGGTGATCGCCTGCGTGGGCGGCGGCAGCAACGCCATGGGCATCTTCTATCCCTACATCGGCCACGAAGGCACGCGACTCATCGGCGTGGAAGCCGCAGGGCAGGGGCTTGAGACAGGCAAACATGCGGCCTCGCTCTCGGCCGGCACCCCCGGCGTGCTGCACGGCAACCGCACCTACTTGCTTCAAGACGACAACGGCCAGATCATCGAAACGCATTCGATCTCGGCCGGGCTGGACTACCCCGGCGTCGGCCCCGAGCATGCCTACCTGAAGGACATCGGCCGCGCCGAATACGTGGCCGTCACCGACACCGAAGCGCTGGCCGCCTTTCACCGCCTGTGCCGCACCGAAGGCATCATTCCGGCGTTGGAATCGAGCCACGCTGTCAGCTACGCCATGAAGTTAGCGGCGACCATGGGTCCCGAGCAACACTTGCTGGTGAACCTGTCTGGGCGTGGCGATAAGGACATCGGCACGGTGGCTGATCTGAGCGGCGCCGACTTCTACTGCCGGCCCTCGTGCCGCGGCCAAACGGTGAAATCATGAGCCGCATCCAGGGTGTGCTGGCCAAACTCAAGGCCGACGGTCGCAAAGCGCTGATTCCCTACATCGCCTGCGGCGACCCCCACGCCGACACCACCGCGCCCATCATGCTGGCGCTGGCCGATGGTGGTGCCGACATCATCGAACTCGGCGTGCCGTTCTCCGACCCCATGGCCGACGGCCCCGTCATCGCCAAGGCCAGCGAGCGTGCGCTGGCGCGTGGCATCGGTTTGCCTCAAGTCTTGGAAGCGGTGTCGGCATTCAGGCTTCAGAACCAGCTAACACCCGTCGTACTGATGGGCTACGCCAACCCCATCGAGCGCTACGACCAGCGTCATGGCGCGGGCAGCTTCGTGCGCGCCGCAAGCACGGCGGGTGTCGACGGCGTGCTGGTGGTGGATTACCCGCCCGAAGAGTGCGAAGCCTTCGCCACACAGCTGAAGGCTGCCGGCCTGGACCTCATCTTCCTGCTGGCGCCGACCTCGACCGAGCAGCGCATGAAGGACGTGGGCCGCATCGCCAGCGGCTACGTCTACTACGTCTCGCTCAAGGGTGTGACTGGGGCCGGCAACATCGACACCGACGCGGTGGCCGCGATGTTGCCGCGGATCCGTGCACACGTGAGCGTGCCTGTGGGCGTGGGCTTCGGCATTCGTGACGCGGCAACGGCGAAAGCGGTGGCGCGGGTGGCCGACGCCGTGGTCATTGGTGCGCGCCTGGTGCAGATTCTGGAGACCCAGACGCGCGACAATGCGCCCGCTGCGGCGCGGGCCTTCATGGCCGAGATACGTGCCGCACTCGACGAGCAGGCCTAGGAGTCCCCCATGAGTTGGTTCGAGAAGCTGCTGCCACCGAAGATTCAACCCACCGACCCGACCGAGCGCCGCACGGTGCCCGAAGGGCTGTGGATCAAGTGCCCGTCGTGCGAGACGGTGCTCTACAAGACCGATCTTGAGCAGAACCTCAACGTCTGCCCGAAGTGCGAGCACCACCACCGCATCGGCGCGCGCGAGCGGCTCGACGGCTTTCTCGACGCCGAAGGGCGCTGGGAAATCGGCCAGGAAGTGCTGCCCGTCGACGCTCTGAAATTCCGCGACAGCAAGAAGTACCCCGAGCGCTTGAAGACCGCATTGGAGACCACCGGCGAGACCGATGCGCTGGTGGTCATGGGTGGCGCGGTGATGAGTGTGCCGCTGGTGGCGGCCTGCTTCGAATTCGACTTCATGGGCGGCTCCATGGGCTCGGTGGTGGGCGAGCGTTTTGTGCGCGGTGTCGACGCCGCGATCGAGCAGAAGGTACCTTTTGTGAGCTTCACCGCCAGCGGCAGCGCGCGCATGCAAGAAGGCCTGCTGTCGCTCTTGCAGATGGCCAAGACCAACGCCGCTTTGACGCACCTGGCCAAAGCCGGCTTGCCGTTCATCAGTGTGCTTACCGACCCGACCATGGGCGGCGTTTCGGCGAGCTTTGCGTTTCTGGGTGACGTGGTGATTGCCGAGCCACGCGCGCTGGTGGGTTTTGCCGGGCCGCGTGTGATTGAAAACACCGTGCGCGAAAAGCTACCCGAAGGATTCCAGCGCGCCGAGTTTCTGCTCGAAAAAGGCGCGCTCGACATGATCATCGACCGGCGCCAACTGCGGCCCACCATCGCGCGCATGGCCGCACTCTTGCAGCGGCAAAACGCCGACGCTGTGGCCTGACTAACTGCCAACCTACGTTGACCGGGCCGCATGCGGCCCGTGTTTGTTTGATGAGCCTGCCCACGAACCTACCCACGCAACTAAGCGACTGGTTGCGCTACCTGGAGCGCTCGCCGCCCAAGGCCATGGACGCGTCGCTGGAGCGCACGGTCGAGGTGCGCCGGCGTTTGCAGATTCACTTCGATGCGCCTCTGATCATCGTGGCCGGCACCAACGGCAAGGGTTCGACCTGCGCCATGCTCGAGTCGATGGCGCGCCATGCCGGCTACCGCGTGGGCCTGTACCAAAAGCCCGAGCTCGTGCACTTTGAAG
>JANMMH010000651.1:0-1643 GCA_031373055.1 Rubrivivax sp.
CAGGCCTGGGCCGAGCATGGCGAGGTCATCGTCTGCGACACCGACGCCGAAATGCTGGCAGAGGCTGAGCGCATCGCCAGCGAACACGTGCAGGTGATGACACGCGACCCCGACTGGTTCCTGCAGCGCATGACCAACTACGGCGCGCTGTTCCTGGGCCCGCGCACCAACGTGAGCTTTGGCGACAAGGTCATCGGCACCAACCACACCTTGCCCACCAACAAGAACGCGCGCTACACCGGCGGCCTATGGGTGGGCAAGTTCCTGAAGACCTGCACCTACCAGCGCGTGCTGACCGACGAGGCCAGCGCCGCCATCGGCGCCGTGTGTTCACGCCTGTGCCACATGGAAAACTTCGCCGGCCATGGTGAACAGGCCAACCTGCGGGTGCGCCGCTACGGCAAGCAGCCTGACTTGCCGTGGTACCAGCCGGTGCCGACACAAGGCTGATCTGCGCCGGCCATGCCGTCTGCCATCTCATCTGCCATGCCATCTGCCTTGACAGCGACCCTGCCCAGAACCCCCAGTTTTAGCCTGCATGGCCGGCGTGCGCTGGTCACCGGCGCCGGGCGCGGGCTGGGCCTGGCCTGTGCCGCCGCACTGGCTGAAGCTGGCGCCGAGGTGTGGCTCGCCGCACGCGGCGCGCATGAAGTGCAAGCCGCAGCGGCCGCGCTGCGCGAGCGTGGCGACCGCGCGCATGCGCTGGTGCTGGACGTGACCGACACCAAGGCCGCGGCCCAAGCCGTTGCCACCCACGGGCCCTTCCAGGTGCTGGTGAACAACGCCGGTACGAACCGGCCCAAGCCCTTCGACGAGGTCAGCGAAGACGATGTCGATGCGCTGCTGGCCCTGAATGTGAAGGCCGCGTTTTTCGTCGCCCGCGCGGTGGCCAACGGGTTGAAAGCGGCGGGCCTGCCGGGCAGCATTGTGCAGATGTCGTCGCAGATGGGGCATGTGGGCGGCGTCCACCGCAGCATCTACTGCAGCACCAAGCACGCGCTGGAAGGCATGAGCAAGGCACTTGCGCTGGAACTTGGGGCTCACGGCATCCGCGTCAACACCGTGTGCCCCACTTTCATCGACACGCCCATGACGCACGACTGGCTGGAGGCGCCGACATTCCGCAGCCAGGTACTGGGCAAGATCGCACTGGGCCGCGTCGGTCAGGTGGAGGACGTGATGGGCGCCGTGCTGTTTCTGGCTGGCGACGCGGCCGCCATGGTCACGGGTTCGGCGCTGATGGTGGACGGTGGCTGGACAGCGGCATGATGGCCAGCTCACCCAACCCGACCACACCGCCACGCCCCGTGGCCGACACCATGACCCAACAGCGCGTGACTTCTTTCGATGTGGCCCGCCTGGCCGGCGTGTCGCAGTCTGCTGTCAGCCGCAGCTTCACGCCCGGGGCCAGCGTGGCAGCCGACACACGCACCCGCGTGCTGGAAGCCGCACGCAAGCTGGGCTACCGGCCCAACGCCATCGCCAGCACGCTGAGCTCGCGACGCAGCCGCATGATTGCGGTGGTGTTGTCGAACCTGCAGAACCAGTTCTACCCGGTCGTCATCGAAGCGCTGTCGCAGCGGCTGCAAAAAGACGGCTACCACGTGCTGCTGTTTGTCACACAGACCGAGGATGCCGACGAG
>JANMMH010000169.1:0-7109 GCA_031373055.1 Rubrivivax sp.
TTGCTGGAAGCCATCGGCATCGAGACGCCTGCGGATGCGCCCGACGCCTACGCTGTCGTGCCGGATATCGCTAGCAGCGCCGAGGTCATGGTCGTGCTCGAAGCCTTGCGCGGCGCCGGTGTCAACGTGGTGATGCACGCCGGTGGCGGCAGCATGAAGTCGCAGTTCAAACGCGCTGATGCCAGCGGCGCGCGCTTTGCGCTCGTGTTCGGTGCCGACGAGTTGGCCCAAGGCATGGTCAGCGTCAAGCCATTGCGCGAGGGACAAGCAGGCGCGCAGACGCTGCGTGCCCTGACCGACGCCAGCACCTGGGCCACCAGCTTGCTCCCCGCATAATCGCGCCTTCGCCCGAACGCCCAGCGTCCCCTATCTCATGGCCACACCACTTGACCTGCAAGAGCAGGAACAACTCGACGACCTCAAGGCGTTCTGGAAAAAATGGGGCAACCTCATCACCTGGGTGCTGGTGGCCGTGCTCGGCGCCTACGCCGCGTGGAACGGCTGGAACTACTACCAGCGTGACCAGGCCCAGAAAGCCGGCGCGATGTTCGATGAGCTTGAGCGCGCCGTGCAGGCGGGTGATGCCGACAAAGCCGGCCGCGTCTTCAGCGATCTGAAAGAGCGTTTCCCAAGCACCAGCTATGCCGAGCAAGGCGGCCTGGCTGCCGCGCGTGTGCAGTTCGACAAAGGCCAGCTTGATGCCGCGCAGGCCAGCCTCACCTGGGTCGCGCAAAGTGCCGCGCAAGACGAGATGCGAACGGTGGCGCGGCTGCGCCTGGCAGGCATGCTGCTCGACGCGAAAAAATTTGACGCCGCGTTGACGCAACTCGATGCCGCCAAGTCGACTGACTTCAGCGCGCTGGTGGCCGACCGCCGTGGTGATGTGCTGGCTGCGATGGGCAAGGGCAGCGAGGCCAAAGCTGCCTACGAAGCCGCCTACAAGGCCATGCCTGAGCGCGTGGAATACCGGCGTTTGATCGATGCCAAGCTCACGGCCTTGGGCGCGGCGCCGGCAGCACCTGCTGCGTCTGGAGCCAAGCCATGACGGCTTTGCGTCTGCTCGTCGCGTCCCTGCTGGTGGTCTTGCTGGCGGCCTGTTCTAGTGACAAACCAAAGCCCGCCGCGCTGGAAACCTTCGCGCCTAGCCTGCAAGCGCGCCTGGCTTGGAATGCACGCGTCGACAGCGCCAAATTCCCGCTGGCACCCGCTGCGCGCAACGGCCAGTTCACCGTGGCCGGCAGCGACGGCCAGGTCGTCGTGCTGCGTGCGGATAACGGCCAAGAGGTGTGGCGTGCAAGCGCCGGCGGCGGCCTCTCGGCCGGTGTCGGTAGCGACGGCCGCTTTGTCAGCGTCGTCACCGCCAGCAACGAAGTCGTGACCATGGAAGCCGGGCGCACACTGTGGCGCCAGCGCGTGCCGGCACGCGTGGTCACCGCGCCGTTTGTGGCCGGCGAGCGTGTCTTCGTGATGAGTGTCGACCGCGTCGTGCATGCCTTCGACGCGCTCGACGGCCGCCGCCTGTGGACGCTGCAACGCCCAGGTGACGCGCTCACCCTGGCGCAGGCCGGTGTGCTGACGTCCTACCGCAACCTGCTCATCGCGGGCCAAGGCTCGCGCATGACGGCGGTGGACCCGCTGCGCGGCACGGTGCAATGGGAAGTGCCGCTGGCCACGCCGCGCGGCACCAACGAGGTCGAGCGCCTGGCCGACCTCATCGGCCCGGCTGTGCGTGTCGGCGACCGGCTGTGCGCGCGCGCGTTCCAATCTTCGGCGGGCTGCCTCGACGCTTCGCGCGGCACACTTTTGTGGTCCAAAGGCAGCGGCGGTGCCCAAGCCGTAGCCGCTGATAACGACCGAGTGGTGGGGGCTGACGCGAGTGATCGCATCAGCGCCTGGAAGGCCGCCACGGGTGACGTGATCTGGACAAACGAGAAGCTGCTCAACCGTGGCCTGAGTGGCGGCTTGCTGGTGGCCAACACGGTGATCTACGGCGACCTTGAAGGCTACGTGCACTTCTTGGCGGCGGCCACCGGCGACACCCAACAGCGCCTGCCCACCGATGGCTCGCCCGTGGTCGGCACGCCGGTGTTGCTGGACGGCACCGTGCTCGTGGTCACGCGCAACGGAGGGCTGTTCGCCTTTCGGTTGAACTGAGCTGGACATCCCATGAAGCCGGTCATCGCACTGGTCGGCCGCCCCAACGTCGGCAAGTCCACGCTCTTCAACCGCATCACCAAGTCACGCGACGCGATCGTGGCTGACTTCGCCGGTCTCACGCGCGACCGCCACTACGGCGACGCCAAGCTGGGCGCGCACGAGTTCATCGTCGTCGACACCGGCGGTTTTGAGCCCGACAGCACCACGGGCATCGTCAAGGAGATGGCCAAGCAGACGCGCCAGGCCGTGGCCGAAGCCGATGTCGTGATCTTTGTTGTCGACGTACGCGCGGGCCGGTCGGCGCATGCCCACGACCTCGCCAAGTTCCTGCGCGCGGCGCGCAAGCCAGTGGTGCTGGCGGCGAACAACGCCGAAGGCATGATCGACGCGCCGGCCGTGGCCGAGTTCCACGAGCTCGGCATCGGCGAGCCGCTGGCGGTGTCTTCCGCGCATGGCCAGGGCATTCGCAGCTTGCTGGAGATCGCGCTTGAAGACGTGATCTGGCCCGAAGAGAAGGACGAAGAAGACGACCCCAATCGGCCCATTCGCCTGGCGGTGGCGGGGCGGCCGAATGTTGGCAAGTCGACTTTGATCAATGCGTGGCTTGGCGAAGAACGCTTAGTGGCGTTCGACCAGCCCGGGACCACGCGCGACGCGATCCATGTGCCCTTCGAGCGTGAAGGGCGCAAGTTCGAGCTCATCGACACGGCGGGCCTGCGTCGCAAAGGCAAGGTCTTCGAAGCCATCGAGAAGTTCTCGGTGGTGAAGACGCTGCAAGCCATTGCCGACGCCAACGTCGTGCTGCTGCTGCTTGATGCGACACAAGGCGTGACCGACCAAGACGCGCACATCGCCGGCTACATCCTCGAATCCGGCCGCGCGGTGGTGCTGGCGGTGAACAAATGGGACGCCGTCGACAGCTACCAGCGCGAGACGCTTCAGCGCTCGATCGAGACGCGCCTGGCGTTCCTGAAGTACGCGCCGATCTCGATGATCTCGGCCATCAAGCGCCAGGGCCTTGCACCCGTGTGGAAGGCCATCGGCCAGGCGCACGCGTCGGCCACGTGCAAGATGAGCACGCCGGTGCTGACGCGCCTGATCCTCGACGCCGCGCAGTTCCAGGCGCCACGCCGCGAAGGCCGCTTTCGGCCCAAGCTGCGCTACGCCCACCAAGGTGGCATGAACCCGCCGGTGGTGGTGATCCACGGCAACTCGCTGGACCACATCACCGATTCGTACAAGCGCTTTCTTGAGGGCCGCATCCGCGAGCACTTCAAGCTCGTGGGAACACCGCTGCGCATCGAGACGCGATCGGGTGAAAACCCCTTCGACACGCGCAAACCTTGATGGGTGACGGGGTGTGCGGGCTTTCCCGATGTGCGGGGCAGGCCTGTGATAACGTGGCCGCCCTCACCTCAACAACACGGAGCATATCGTGAGCAACAAAGGCCAACTTCTGCAAGATCCCTTCTTGAATCTCCTGCGCAAGGAGCATGTTCCGGTGTCGATCTACCTCGTCAACGGCATCAAACTGCAAGGCCAGATCGAGTCCTTCGACCAGTACGTCGTGCTGCTTCGCAACACCGTGACACAGATGGTCTACAAGCACGCCATCTCGACCGTCGTGCCGGGGCGCGCCGTCAACTTCCACGTCGCCGAGAGCACCGACGCCCCTTGAGCGGCGCTGTCCTTTCGCGCCGCCACCAGGCCCGGCCTGAGCATCTGCTTTGAGCTCCTCCGCGCAATCCCCCGTCGACACCCGCGGCGGCCCGACCCGGGCCGTGCTGGTGGGCGTGGACATCGCAGGTGGCAAGCATTTCGATGCCACGCTTGACGAGCTGTCCTTGCTCGCGGCGTCGGCCGGGGATGTCACCGTCGGCAAGGTCATCGCGCGGCGCAAAGCGCCCGACGCGGCGCTCTTTGTGGGCAGTGGCAAGGCCGACGAGATCAAGCTGCTGGTGACGGCCACCGAAGCGCACGGCGTCATCTTCGACCAAGCGCTGAGCCCCGCCCAGCAGCGCAACCTTGAGCGCCATCTGGGCGTGCCCGTGGCCGACCGCACCTCGCTCATCCTCGACATCTTTGCCGAGCGCGCGCAGAGCCACGAAGGCAAGCTTCAAGTGGAGTTGGCGCGCTTGCAATACATGGCCACGCGCCTGGTGGGCCGCTGGTCGCACCTGGAGCGCCAACGCGGCGGCATCGGTACCCGTGGTGGCCCCGGTGAAGCGCAGATCGAGCTCGACAAACGCATGATCGGCGAGCGCATCAAGTCGGTCAAAGAGCGGCTGGAAAAGGTCAAGCGCCAACGCGACACGCAGCGCAGAGCACGCGAGCGTCGCGGCAGCTTTCGCATCTCGCTGGTGGGCTACACCAACGCCGGCAAGTCGACACTCTTCAACGCCCTGGTTAAGGCGCGTGCCTACTCTGCGGACCAGCTCTTCGCCACGCTGGACACCACCACGCGCTCGATGTGGCTGGAAAGCGCCGAGCGCTCGGTCTCACTCTCAGACACCGTGGGCTTCATCCGTGATCTGCCGCACAAGCTGGTGGAGGCCTTCGAAGCCACACTGCAAGAAGCCACCGACGCCGATCTGCTGCTGCATGTCGTCGATGCCGCCAGCCCGAACCTGCGCGAGCAGCAGGCTGAAGTCGAACGTGTGCTTGAAGAGATCGGTGCTGGCGCGGTGCCGCAGGTGTTGGTCTTCAACAAATGCGACCTGCTCGACGATGCGCAACAGCCGCGCCTCACCGTCGACGCAGTGGAAGCCCACTCTGGGCTGCGCCGCCCGCGCGTGTTTGTCAGCGCCAAGTCGTCGTTAGGGCTGGCCGAGCTGCGCCAACTCATCGTCGACATCGTGCGCAACGACTTGAATCCAGCGGCTGTGGCGCCACATGATCTGCGGGCGCTGTTCCTGCCTCAACACGCAGACGCTGTCAGCGTCGATACGCCGTTATCCATCACCACCCCGATATGAGCACGAGCGAAACCACATCCCCACCTTTTCCGTCGCGGCTGACCATGCTGGTGCGGTCGTTTGCAGCGCTTATGTCGACGCTGCTGCGCCCGCGGCGCGCGTCGACCATGCAGCAAGGTCGCAACGACGGCCCACCTGATCTTGACGAGCTCTGGCGCGACTTCAACCGCAAGCTGACCGGCTTGTTTGGTGGGAAGGGCGGCGGCAAAGGTGGTGGCCAAGGCGGCGACCGTGATCCTGGCTCGCCCTCGCCCTTCCAGCCCGACATGAAGAGTGCGGGCATCGGCATCGGCCTCATTGGCGCGGTGGTGGCGCTGGTCTGGTTGGGCAGCGGCTTCTTCATCGTGCAAGAAGGCCACCAGGCGGTGGTCACGTCCTTCGGCAAGTACACGCACACGGCAGACGCAGGTTTCCAGTGGCGCTTTCCGTATCCGTTTCAGGCCCATGAGACGGTGCCGGTGACGCAGCTGCGCTCGGTCGAAGTCGGCCGCGCCACGGTGGGCCAGGCCACGGGCTTGAAGGACTCGTCGATGCTCACGCAAGACGAGAACATCGTCGACATCCGCTTCACGGTGCAATACCGCTTGAACGACGCACGCGCCTACCTCTTCGAGAACCGCAACCCTGACGAAGCGGTGGTGCAGGCGAGCGAATCGGCGGTGCGCGAAATCGTCGGCCGCAGCAAGGTCGACCAGGTGCTCTACGAGCAGCGCGACGCCATTGCGGCCGACCTGGTCAAGTCGGTGCAGCAGCAGCTTGACCGCTTACGCGCCGGCATCGTCATCTCCAACGTCAACGTGCAAAACGTGCAGGTGCCTGACTCAGTGCAAGCATCGTTCAACGATGCCGTCAAAGCCAGCGCCGACCGCGACCGCTTCAAGAACGAAGGCCAGGCTTACGCCAGCGACATCATCCCCAAAGCACGCGGTATGGCCTCGCGCCTCGCCGAAGAGGCCGAGGGCTACCGCTCGCGTGTGGTGGCGCAGGCCGAGGGTGATGCGCAACGCTTTCGTTCGGTGCTGACCGAGTATCAAAAAGCGCCCACCGTGACGCGCGACCGTCTGTACCTGGAGACCATGCAACAGGTCTACAGCAACGTCACCAAAGTCATGATCGACAGCCGCGCCGGCTCCAACCTGCTGTCGCTGCCCCTGGAGCGCTTGCTGCAAGGCGCGGGCACCGCGCCGCTGCCAGGCGCAGCGGGCAGTACGCCGCTTGTGGCACCGGCCGAGACCGCCGCCAGCCCGGCCGGCACCGACATTCGCTCACGCGACGGCGCACGCACGCGTGACCGCGAAGGACGCTAAGCATGAACCGCATCGGATTGATCCTCGCCAGCGCACTCATCGTGCTGCTGATCGCTGCCTCGACGCTCTTCGTCGTCGATCAACGCCAAGTGGCGGTGATCTACTCTTTGGGTGAAATCAAGGAAGTCGCCACCGAGCCGGGCTTGAAGTTCAAGCTGCCGCCGCCGTTCCAGAACGTCGTCTTCCTGGACAAACGTGTGCAAACGCTCGACAGCCCCGAGACGCGCCCCATCTTCACTGCCGAAAAGAAGAGCCTGATCATCGACTGGCTGGTGAAGTGGCGCATCACCGAGCCGCGCCAGTTCATTCGCAACAACGGCGTGGACTTTCGCAACTTGGAGACGCGCCTAAGCCCGGTGGTGCAGGCAGCCTTCAACGAAGAGATCACCAAGCGCACCGTGCGCAGCATGCTCTCGGGTGAGCGCGACAAGGTCATGAACGACGTGCGCAGCCGCTTGGCCGATGACGCCAAGTCCTTCGGCATCGAGATCGTCGACGTGCGCATCAAGCGCGTGGACTTCGTCGCCGACATCACCGACTCGGTCTACCGTCGCATGGAGTCCGAGCGCAAGCAGGTCGCCAACGAGCTGCGCTCGCAGGGCACGGCCGACGCAGAAAAGATCCGCGCCGACGCCGAACGCCAGCGAGAGGTCATCATTGCCGAGGCCTA
>JANMMH010000179.1:0-4525 GCA_031373055.1 Rubrivivax sp.
GTGCAGATCGAGTCCGGCAAATTGCTGCTGAAGTGGCTCGACTGGATCGTGATCGTCGTCTACCTCGTGTCCATGCTCGGCAGGGGCCTGTACTTCTACCTGCGCGAGAAGCGCAACTCCACGGCGGACTTCTTCGTGGGCGGGCGCAGCATCCCGTTCTGGGCCGCGGGCGTGAGTCTGTACGCGGCCAACACCAGCTCCATCAGCTATATCGCCATTCCTGCCAAGGCCTTCGAGACCAATTGGCAGTACATGATGAACAACCTGGTGGCCGTGCTCGGGCTGATGTTTGTCGCCACCTGGATCGTGCCGCTGCTGCGCCGGCTCGACCTGATGAGCGTGTTCTCGTACCTCGAGACGCGCTTCCACCCGGCCATCCGCATGCTCGCCAGTGCGCTGTGCATCCTGGTGCAGCTGGGCAGCCGCATGAGCGTGATCCTGTTCCTGCCCTCGCTGGCGATCGCCACCATCACCGGCATCGACGTCGTCTGGAGCATCCTGATGATGGGCGGCTTCACCATCGTCTATACCGCGCTGGGTGGCATGAAGGCGGTGGTCTGGACCGACATCGTGCAATTGGTGGTGAAGATGGGTGGCGCGCTGTTCGCCATCGGCTTCATGATCTATGGCCTGAACGGCGGCTGGAGCGAATTCGTCACCGTGGCAGCTGCCAACGAGAAGACCAAGCTGCTCGACTTCAGCTTCGACCTCACCAAGGCCACCGTCTGGGGTTTCATCTTCCTGGTGCTGTTCGACGTCGTGCTGACCTTTCCCAAAGATCAGGTGCTGATGCAGCGCACGCTGTCCACCAAGAACGAAAAGGACGCCGGGCGTTCGATCTGGATCTTCGCCCTCATCACCATTCCAGGCGGCATTGTTTTCTACACCATCGGCACGGCGCTGTACGTCTATTACAAGGCGCACCCCGAACGCATGAACCCGCTGCTGAGCATCGACGCCACCTTCCCGCTCTTCATTGCCGCCGAGTTGCCGATGGGTATCACCGGCCTCATCGTTGCCGGCATCTTCGCCGCCGCCATGGCCACGCTGTCGAGCATCATCAACAGCGTCTCGACGCTGGCCTCGGTCGACTTCTACGAAAAGCTGGTGAAGAACCCGACGCAGAAGAAGAGCGTGCTCTTCGCCGAACTCATGACCGTGGCCGCCGGGTTGGTCGGCATGGGCATCGCGCTGCTGCTGTCGCGCTACGACATCCACTCGCTGTTCGATGTCTCGATCGAACTCGCCGGGCTGCTGGGCGGCGGCTTTGCCGGGGCCTACACGCTGGGCATGTTCACGCGCCGCGCCAATTCGCCCGGCGTGGCCATCGGCATCGCGTCGGCCATCGTGCTGACCACCACCGCCTGGACCATGAACCTGGTGCACCCGTACTTCTACCTGGCGATCTCGATCATGCTGTGCATCGTCATCGGCTACATCGCCAGCCTGTTCTTCCCGGCGCCGACGCGTTCGCTCAAGGGCTTGACGATCTACTCGGACTAGCCTGGCGCGGCCCGGTCATGCGGGCCGACAATCGCACTCCGAGTTTGAATCCGTGTAACCCCAGGAGACCGCACATGGGCACCAACGAAGCCTTCACCAGCACCACCGACATCGGCCATTGGATCCTGGGCCGCGCCACGCGTGGCAGCGGCGAGCGTTCGCAGCCGGTGTGGAACCCCAGCACGGGCACGGTGGCGCGCCAGGTGCTCCTGGCCAGCGCGGCTGATGTGGACGCGGCGGTGGCGGCAGCCAATGCCGCGCAGCCGGCTTGGGCCGACACGCCGCCGATCCGCCGCGCGCGTGTCATGAACCAGTTCCTGGCACTGATGAATCAACACAAGGACAGCCTGGCCGCGATGATCACCGCCGAGCACGGCAAAGTCTTCAGCGACGCACAAGGTGAGGTCATGCGCGGCATCGACATCGTCGAGTTCGCCTGCGGCATTCCGCAGTTGCTGAAGGGCGACTACACCGACCAGGTGTCGACGGGCATCGACAACTGGACGCTGCGCCAGCCCCTGGGCGTGGTGGCCGGCATCACGCCCTTCAACTTCCCGTGCATGGTGCCGTGCTGGATGTTCCCGGTGGCGCTGGCCTGCGGCAACGCCTTCATCTTGAAGCCGAGTGAGCGTGACCCTTCGCCGGCACTGTTGATGGCCGAACTGCTTAAGCAAGCCGGCTTGCCCGACGGCGTGTTCAGCGTGATCCAGGGCGACAAGGTGGCGGTGGACGCGCTCTTGCACCACCCCGACGTGCGCGCCATGTCGTTTGTGGGCTCGACGCCGATCGCGCAGTACATCTACGAGACCGCCGCCAAAAACGGCAAGCGCGCGCAGGCTCTGGGCGGCGCGAAGAACCACATGGTGATGATGCCCGACGCCGACATCGAGCAGGCGGTCGACGCCCTCATCGGCAGCGCCTACGGCTCGGCCGGCGAGCGCTGCATGGCCATCAGCGTGGCGGTGCTCGTGGGTGATGTGGCCGACAAGATCGTGCCGCTGTTGGCTGCACGTGCCAAGGCGTTGAAGATCACCAACGGCATGGACCCCACCGCCGAAATGGGCCCCATCGTCACGCGCGAGGCCCGCGACCGCATCGAGACGATGATCGGCGTGGGCATCGAAGAAGGCGCCACGCTGGTGGTCGACGGCCGCGGCCACAAGGTCGCCGGCCATGAGGCGGGCTTCTTCACCGGCGGCACGCGCTTTGAGCACGTCACGCCCGCGAGGCGTATCTACAAGGACGAGATCTTCGGCCCCGTGCTGGCGTGCATGCGCGTGGCTGACTTTGGCGCGGCGCTCACGCTCGTCAACACGCACGAGTTCGGCAACGGCGTGGCCTGTTTCACCAGCGACGGCGGCGTGGCGCGCGAGTTCGCGCGGCGCGTGCAGGTCGGCATGGTCGGCATCAACGTGCCCATTCCCGTGCCCATGGCCTGGCATGGTTTTGGCGGCTGGAAGAAGAGCATGTTCGGCGACATGCACGCTTATGGCGAAGAAGGCGTGCGCTTCTACACCAAGCAAAAAAGCGTAATGCAGCGCTGGAGCGACAGCATCGCCAAGGGCGCCGAGTTCGCCATGCCCACGGCCAAGTAAACCGGAGCCGCGCCGATGCAACGACGTCACCTGCTTGGCGCGTCTTGCGCCCTGGCCGCGCTACCCACGCCGCTGTGGGCGCAGGCGCAAACGCAATCGCCCGCCTTTGCCGCCGCCGACCTGGCCCACGCTGAACGTCTGCGCGAGCTGGCGCTGGCCGACGGCGAAGCCTGGCGCTTGGTGGAGTCGCTGACCACCGAGGTCGGCGCGCGGCCCGCAGGCTCTGAGGGCGACCGCCGCGCCGCTGCCTGGGCCTTGTCGGCATTCACGCGCTTGAAGCTCGACGCCCCACGCGCTGAGCCCATGAACGTGCGCGTGTGGCAGCGCGGCGCAGCCCATGCGCGTCTGACCGCACCTTACGCGCAGCCTTTGGTGATGGCTGCGCTGGGCAACTCGGTGGCCGCGCCTGCGGGTGGCATCGAGGCCGAACTGGCCTATTACCCCGACCTCAAAACATTGGCCGCCGACAGCAGCGAGCGCGCGCGCGGCCGCATCGTCTTCATCGACCAAAGCACCGAGCGCACGCGCGACGGCAGCGGCTACGGCCGCGCCGTGCCCATGCGCATCACCGGTGCGAGCGAAGCCGCCAAACGCGGCGCCCTGGCCGTGGCCATTCGCTCGGTGGGCACCAGCAGCAACCGCATCGCGCACACCGGTGCGATGAGCTACGACATCCAGCAGCCGCGCCTGCCGGCGTTTGCGGTGTCGGTGCCCGACGCCGATCTCATCGCCCGCCTGGCCAGCCGCGGCGCGCCGCTGCGCATGCATTTCACGCTCGACGCGCGCGAAGGCGTGCCGGCCGTGACGCACAACCTCATCGCCGAGATCAAGGGCAGCGAATTACCTGACGAGGTGGTGCTCATCGGCGCACACCTCGACTCCTGGGACGTCGGCCAAGGCGCGCTGGACGACGGTGCCGGCGTGGCCATCGTCACCGCAGCGGCCGCCTTGATCCAGCGCGCCGGGTTGCGTCCCAGGCGCACCATCCGCGTCGTGCTCTTTGGCAATGAAGAGAATGGTTTTGATGGCGCCCACGCTTACAGCGAACGTTATGCCGGCGTCAAACACCAGCTGGTGGGCGAGAGCGACTTTGGCGCCGCGCGCATCTGGCGCTTCAACCACCGTGTGGCGCCCGCCGCGCTGCCGCTGATGGCGCCCATCGCCGCGCTGCTTGCCCCGCTGGGCGTGGACTGGGCCGAGGCCGCACGCAACGAAGGCAACCCCGGGCCCGACGCCGACGTGCTGATGCGCCGCCACCGCTGGCCGGCGGTGGCGTTGACGCAAGACGGCACGAACTACTTTGACGTGCACCACACCGTGCACGACACGCTGGAGCGCATCGTGCCGGCCGAGCTGGCGCAAAACGTGGCCTGCTGGGCGGCCACGGCCTGGCTGGTGGCGCAGTCGCCGCTGCGCCTGACCGCGCC
>JANMMH010000242.1:0-8269 GCA_031373055.1 Rubrivivax sp.
ACCGACAACGACTACAGCGTGACGCAAGGCGGTGGCGGCGAGCAGTTTGACGTCTGGTTCAACTTCGGCCTGGCCAACCCCTATGCCGATTCGATCCAGTGCCCGATCGGCAGCACCACCAACTGCTTTTTCACCAACGGCGGCGCGGGTGCCACACTGAGCGACAGTTACGTGCTGCTGCCCGGCGTGCTGCATGCGTACGCCGTGGGCATCGACGGTTTTGTGGCGCCCGTGTCGGCACCGGGCAGCGCCGCGCTGGCCCTCTTGGGGCTGGGCGCCTTGGTGGCGCGCCGCCGCAAATGAAGCACTGGTCCTAGGCCCATGCAGACCGTCGACCTGGTGTACTTCAACGCCGGCGGCGGCCACCTTGCCGCCGCGCGCGCGCTGCAACAAACCATCGCGCTGCACGGCCGGCCTTGGCGCGTGCGCTTGGTCAACCTGGCCCAGGTGCTGGACCCGCAGGGCCGCTTCGAGCGCGCAACCGGCCATGCACCCGAGGCGCTTTACAACAAGCGTTTGCAGCGCGGCTGGACACTGGGTCTGACGCATGAGCTCAAGCTGCTGCAAGGCGTGATCCGCATGACGCACAAGCCAATGCTCGCGGCGCTGCAGCGGCACTGGGCGAGCACCGAGCCCGACCTGGTGGTCTCGCTGGTCCCCAACTTCAACCGCGCCTTGTGTGAGTCGGTGGCCAGCGCGTTGCCGGGCGTGCCTTTCACCACGGTGATGACGGACATGGCCGACCACACGCCGCACTTCTGGATCGAGCCCGACCTAGACCAGACCATCGTCTGCGGCACGCCGCGCGCGCTGCAGCAGGCCAAAGCGGCAGGCTATCGCGACGAGCAACTCATGCTCGCCTCGGGCATGGTGCTGCGCCCGGCGTTCTACGCGCCACCGGGGGGCAGTCGCATGCGCGAGATGGCCGCACTCGGCCTGGACCCGATGCGCCCCACCGGTGTGGTGATGTTTGGCGGCCAGGGTTCGCCGCAGATGCTGCACATCGCGCGCCACCTGCCCGATGTGCAACTGCTGCTGCTCTGCGGTCACAACCAGGCACTGGCGCAGCGCTTGCAGGTCTTGCGCCGGCGCGCGCCGCATGCCGTGATGGGGTTCACCGAAGACATCTGCAACACCATGCGTCTGGGTGACTTTTTCATCGGCAAACCCGGTCCGGGCGCGATCAGTGAAGCGGTGCAGCTCGGTCTGCCAGTGTTGACCTGGCGCAACGCGTGGACGATGCCGCAGGAGCGCTACAACACCGAGTGGGTGCGTGAGCAAGGCGTGGGCGTCGTGGCCTCGTCGATGGCCGAGCTAGCGCCCGCGCTGGCCCAGCTGCTGGCCGCGCTGCCGCAGCTGCGCGCGGCGACGCGGCGCGTTCGCAACCGCGCGGTCTTCGAGGTCATCGGCTTGCTTGCACGCCAGCTGGCTCAGGCGCCAAGGGTTCATGGGCGCTGGGCCGCGTGGCCTGCCAACTCGGCGGCCTGAACTTCGGCGCTGACGGGGCTTCGGCTTCGGTGTCGCTTTCGGCACGCGCCATTGCAAGCGCCTGCGGCGCCGCGCCAGGTGTGCTGCGGTCGATGATCTCCAGCCGCCCGTCGTGGTGCTCCACCAGCGCGGTGAGGCTCTCGACCCAGTCGCCATCGTTGCAATAGAGCACGCCGTCGATCATGCGCATCTCGGCATGGTGGATGTGCCCGCACACCACGCCTTGCGCGCCACGGCGCTGGGCCTCGCGTGCCACGGCGGTTTCGAACTCGCCAACGTAGCTCACCGCGCGCTTGACCTTGTGTTTGAGGTACTTTGAGAGGCTCCAGTACGGCAGCCCCAGGCGCGCGCGCACCAGGTTGAACCAGCGGTTGACCTTCAAGGTGAACTCGTAGGCCATGTCGCCCATGTAGGCCAGCCACTTGGCGCACTGGATCACGCCGTCAAAGAGGTCGCCATGGGTGACCCACAAGACGCGGCCATCGGCGGTGGTGTGCAGGCAGTCGTCGACGACGTCGATACCGCCGAAGTTGTGCTGCACGTAGCGCCGCGCAAACTCATCGTGGTTGCCGGGCACGAAGACCACGCGCGTGCCCTTGCGTGCCTTGCGCAGCAGTTTTTGAATCACGTCGTTGTGCGCCTGCGGCCAGTACCAGGAGCGGCGCAACTGCCAGCCGTCAATGATGTCGCCCACCAGGTAAAGCGTCTGGCACTCGGTGTTCTTCAGGAACTCCAGCAGCGCCACCGCCTGGCAGCCGGGTGTGCCCAGATGCAGGTCCGAAATCCACACCGTGCGCACGTCCAGCCGCGGCGTGCGGGGCTTCGCGGCGTCGGCGCTGGGTTGGCGATGGGGTGGCATGCGGCTCTTCCGTGGCTATCGGTTGACAAGGGTAGAAACGCGGCCCATGGCCGATCGCGGTTCTATGGATTCCACGGGAGACGATGGTCGCCGCCGCGCGTGACGCGCTCATGAATGTCTACGGGTGTTCGTCGACACGCAACACGCCAGCGAGCATGTCGCCGCCCAGTTGCGCCTGTCCAGACGGCGCGCCCCTGCGGCGTTAGCACCTGGCGCGAGCACCTCGCGGCGGCAACGGTGCCGCCGTCGTGACTACAGACGTGCTACGCCAGCGTCAATGTCGTGGCCTGCGCCCACCGCATGCAACGAAGTGATGGTGACCTGCGCACCGTCATACGTCGTGGCAATGCTCTGCGCCTCAACATCCCGCGCCGTGCCATCCAGCATGAGGCAGCGCAACACGGCCCATGGCCCGGGCTGCCCCTGGCCCTCCGCGACTTTCAACCCGGCCCGCACCTGCGGGTGTGATGCCGGATCAATCAGGTCGAGCAAGGGTTTCTCGTGGAGTTCGGTGGCCGTGCGGGCGCCCAGCAGCTTGAGCGCAGCCGCATTGGCGAAAGTGACCCTACCGTCCCGATGAACAAGCATCGCCACAGGCGACCATTCCACCAAGGCGCGAAAACGAGCTTCGCTCTCGCGCATGGCGACTTCCATCAGCTTGAGGTCGCTCACATCCGTCAACACGACCAGCATCAGGTTCTCTCCAGAGGCGTCGTCCGCAGCGCTGGCCACCACGTGCGTCCACACCGGCGAACTGCCCGGCTGTGCCAGACGCAGCTGCAGCGACTGTGTTCGCCCGGTCTGCGCGAGCGATTTGCGATGCACGTACCAGTTGTCCTGGTCGGCCTCGAAAATGAAGCGGCTGAACGGCTGCTTCAGCAGCGAGGCGCGCGTCTCGCCCAGCAGGGCGGCTGCGGCGAGGTTGGCTTGCAGGATCTGGCCCTGTTCGCTGATGCTGCAGTAGCCCACCGGCGCCAGGTCATACAGCTTGAAAAAGCGCGCCCGCGACGCCTCAAGCTCGCGCTGGGAGCGGCGCAGTTCTTCGTTCTGCATCTCGAGCTCGATCTGGTGCACCTGAAGCTCATGCAGCAGGTCGCGCGTGGCCTCAGGCGAGAGCGCAGAGGGGCGTTCGGTCGCGGCCTTGCGCTGGCGGCGCGCCACCACTTCGGCATGCTCGCGCAACGCTTGCGCGACCTCGGTCTCGTTGGCCAAGGTCGCCGGCTTGTCAGCGTCAGGGGGGCTCATATCCGTCACGGTCATTCAGTGCCTCCTGTGTCCGAGTGTGCGCGCCATGCCGGCGTCACGCTGCGGGCGCGATGGCGCGCTCGGTGGTGGCAATGGCATACATCTTTCCGGCCTCGTTGACCAAGGCCGTCGAGACCATCGCGACGTCGATCACCTCGCCCGCCTGGTTCAGTCGCTGTGTGCGGTAGGGCTCGAGCACCTTGGCCTGGCCGAGTTGGGCCAGCGTGGCCAGCGCCTGCGCGCGCAGCGCGGGCGGTATGCGGTCATGCACGTTCATCGCCAGTGCCTGGGCTTCGCTCCAGCCATAGAGCCGTGTCGCGCTCGGGTTCCAGGCCAGGATGCGGCCGTCCAGGTCTTGCACGGTGATGGCATCGCTGGCGTCGTGCAGGGCCACACCCAGGCGCTGCGATTCGTTGCTGCGGCGCAGGTCGTCGCGTACCTTGACCAAGGCGGTGATGTCGACAAACGAGATCACGGCGCCTTCGATCACGTTGTCCAGCGTGCGGTAGGCCTGGATGCGCATGGTGTACCACTGGCCCGAGTGGGTCTGCACTTCCAGCTCTTTGGGGACCAGCGTGTTCAGCATCGCCTGCGTATCGGCCACCAAGCGGTCGTAGCCCACCAGGTTGGAGACGATGTGTGCCACCGGCCGGCCCACGTCACTCATGATCAGGTTGATGATCTGCGACGCCGACGGCGTGAAACGCAAGATGCGCAATTGATGATCAACGAACACCGTGCCAATGCCGGTGCCAGCCAGCAGGTTGTTCATGTCGTTGTTGGCGCGTGAAAGGTCAACGACCTTGGTCTGCAACTCGGTGTTGACGGTGGCCAGTTCTTCGTTGACGGATTGCAGCTCTTCCTTCGAGGTCTCGAGCTCTTCGTTGGTGGACTGCAGCTCTTCGTTGACCGACTGCATCTCTTCGTTCGACGACTTGAGCTCTTCGTTGGAGCTTTCCAGTTCTTCGTGCGTGGTCTGCAGGTATTCGTCTTTGGCACGCAGCTCCTGCGTCAGCGCGGCGATGCGCGCCTCGGCGGCGACATCGGCGCCGTCTGCGGAGTGTGTGCCGTCCACTGCGGGGCCGGCGCCGCGCGTCGCTGGTGCAGCGCCCGCAGCGTCCCCCGGCAAGGCCTCATCCAGGACCACCAGGTACAGCGCGGGCTCTTGCGACGCTTCGGTGTCCGCGGTGTCCGCCAGCGGCGGGCGCGTCGCGACGGGTCGCACAGTGAGGTTGACCAGGGTGTAGTGGCCGTTGGTCTTGACGCGCAGGTGATGCGCGCGCACCACCACCTTGCTGGCCACCGCCTGGTGCAGGGCAGTGGCCAGGCCGGGGCGCAAGCCTTCGCGGGCCATCTTCAGGATGTTGTTGACGCCGGCCTCGCCGGGCGCTGGCTCCAGGAACATGCCGCTGCGCCCATGCAGGTACAGGATGTCGCCGTGCTGATTGACCAACGCACCCGCCGGGGCCACCTGCGCCAGCATCGCCTGCTCGGTGACCTCGCGCACGGAAGGCTTGGTGGCGCGTGCGGGCGTCTTGGCCGCGCCTGGCTGCGCCGCCTGTTCCAGCACCATTGTGGGCCGCACAAAGCGACCGAAGGCGCGAGGCAAGTGGCCCTGAAAGTCGGACCGGCGCCGATACAGCTTGGACTTGCGATCCACGACGTCGAACAATTCATCGAACTCGCCCACGCCTTCCGAGGTGCCCAGAAACAGCGAGCCGCCGGGCCGCAACGCATAGTGGAACAGGGGGATCAGCTTCTTCTGTAATTCAGCGCCCATGTAGATCAGCAGGTTGCGGCAGCTGATGAGATCAAGTTTGGAAAACGGCGGGTCCTTGATCACGTCCTGCTCGGAAAAAATCAGCAGGTCGCGGATGCTCTTGTGGATACGGTAGGCGCTGGCGTCGGCCTCAAGCGTGAAGAACCGCGCCAGCCGCTCGGCGGACACATCAGCGGCAATGCTGGCCGGATACAACCCGGCGCGGGCGGTGGCGATGGCGTGGCTGTCGATGTCCGTGGCAAACAGCTGGATGGTGTAGCTGGCCTTGATGCGCTCCATGTGCTCGACCAGCAAGATGGCGATGGAGTACGCCTCCTCCCCGGTCGAGCAGCCCGCTGTCCAGACACGCACCGCGCTGCCCGCAGGCTTGCCCACGAAGACTTGCGCAATGGCGCTGGCCTGCAGCACCGCGAAGGCGTCCGGGTCACGGAAGAAGTTGGTGACACCGATGAGCAAATCGCGAAACAGCGCCTCAACCTCGGCGGGCATTTGCTGAAGGTACTTGACGTAGTCCTCGATGCTGGCGATCTGGTGCACGGCCTGGCGCCGCTCGATGCGGCGGTGCACAGTGCTGGGCTTGTACTGCGAGAAGTCGTGCCCAACCTGCGCACGCAGCAGGACAAAAATCTTCTTCAACGCGTTGTCGGTTTTCGGCGCCACGTGGCTCGCGGCGCGCGGCAGCTTGCCGAAAGCGTGCGCGGCGTAAGCGATCAACTGCGCCGGCATTTCGGCCGGCGGCAGTTGATAGTCCACCAGGCCGGTGGCGATGGCGCTGCGCGGCATGCCGTCGAATTCGGTCGAGGCGGCGTTTTGCGCCATCACCATGCCGCCTTCGCCCTTGATGGCGCGCACACCCTGGGTGCCATCGCTGCCGGTGCCAGAGAGCACGATGCCGATGGCGCGCTCGTGCTGGTCTTGCGCCAGCGAGCGGAAGAAAAAGTCGATCGGCAAGCGCTGCCCGCGCGGCGCGGCCGGCTCCAGCAATTGCAGCGCGCCGTTCAGAAACGCCATGTCGCAATTCGGCGGAATGATGTAGGCGCAGTTGGGCTGCACGCGCATGCCATCTTCGACTTCGAAGACCTGCATGCGGGTGTAGCGCCGGATCAAATCGGACAGGATGCTTTTGTGGTCGGGTGCCAGGTGCTGGACCAGCACGAAGGCCATGCCGGGGTCGGTGGCGGCAGGCATGCCCGAGAAGAACGCCTCGAACGCTGCCAGCCCGCCAGCCGACGCGCCGATGCCCACGACGGGGAAGCGCGCCGCTGGCACATCGACCTTGGGCGATGGCGTCGTTTCGTCGCTCACGATGTGCTCCGATCACGACCGGCGATGCGCCTGATTTCCAGGGCGATGCCTTCGGGCGACAACACGAAATCAATGCAGCCGGTGTCGATGGCGCTCTGCGGCATATCGGGCTGCGCTGCGGTGCTGAGGGTTTGCGCGATGGTGATGCCACCCGCGTCCTTGATGCCACACAAAGCGGCCGCGCCATCACCGTCGTAGCCGGAGACGATGACGGCAATCAACTTGCCGTCCCAGTAGGCGGTGAGTGAGCGCAGGAAGACCGTGATCACGTCGGGCCAGCCGCGCGGTTTGGAGATCGGCTTCAAATGGAACTCGCCGTCGTTGACGTGCAGGTCGCGGTTCTCCGGAATGATGTAGACGTGGTTGGGCTCGATCAACAAACGCTCGGTGATCAGTTCGACCGGCATCGCGGTGTGGCGCGGAAGGATCGTGTGCAGCCGCGTTGGAAACAGCGTGATGTGGTTGACGATCACGATCGCCACGCCAAGGTCGGCAGGCAGGCAATTCAACAAGCGAATGTAGGCATCCAGGCCGCCGGCTGAACCGCCGACGCACACGACGGGAAAGCTCCTCGTCGGGCCTTGCGATGCTGGCGATGAAGGTGCGGACTGCATGCGTGCCTCTGGCAGGCCGCGTGTCCAGGTGCCGACTCAAGTGTGAGCCAGCGTGGCCTTGATTGCGGCGAACGCGGCGAGCATACAGCCGCGCACCCGGCGCATGCAGACAACGCTGCAGCGCAAGGCCCCGACGCTGGTCGGGGTCTTACTTGGGCAGGGTCGACACGTTCGGTGTGATCGGCAGGGCCGGTGTCGCGACGGCCGGGTCTTCCCCTTTGGCGTGCGACTTGCCGGCCTGCTCGGCGGCAAGGAGTTCGGCCGCCTCTTCGGGGCTGCCCGGGTGTGCGGCACGCGCCGCCGCATCAACCTGACCCGATTGCGCGAAGTCATGCGCCGCTTTGTCGTAGCGCCGGCTGGCGTCGTAATTGCCTTCGCCTTGCAGCGCCTTGTCGTCAGTGGGCTTGTTCATGCTGGATTCCTGCGTGAGTTGAAGCCCGACGATAGAAAGCGCCAGCCCTCGGCGCGATAGGCGTTCAAGCTCTGGGCAGGCGCGTGAATCCTTGCGTGCCTGTAGGAAACGGCGCCGCGCAATCATCCTACGGACGCGCCCGCCCTTGTCCGGTTCGCAGGGCGGGCCTGGCGCTCTACGCTGCGCACTCACCACTCCTGGAGTTCGTTATGGGCAAGTACTTGGTTGGTTGGGTGCTCGGCGTGCCGGCTATTGTTTTGTTGGTTGTGTACTTCTTTTTCCGTTGAGCTTCGCAGGGCCCCCGGCTGGCGGCCCGTGGTTCCTGCCATCAATGCGACCGCGTTGACTCGCAAGAGTGAGCTGGCCGCTCGGGTGCCATCGCCGGCGGCGGTGGGCAGCGCATGCAGCTATGCTGCCCGCGATGTCCACACCATTGAATGCTGCCGCGGTTGCACTGGCCGTTGGCGCCGGTCCCGACGCCAACCCGAGGACGGCGCGACCTGGCTTCGCCGACCTTGGCTTGTCGCAGACGCTGGCCCGCGCGGCGGCCGCCGCCGGTTGGGCCA
>JANMMH010000247.1:0-8308 GCA_031373055.1 Rubrivivax sp.
GCTTCAAGTTTGAACATGGTCCGCCTCCTGCGCGCGGGCGGTGAACAGGCCCGACATCCATTCGCCGATGCGCTCTACGGTGGCGTCGGCGGTGGCGATCGAGGGCGACAGCCGCCCCTGCGCGATGACCATCAGCCGGTCGCTGATCTCAAAGAGCTCGTCAAGCTCTTCGCTCACCACCAGGAGCGCGCAGCCAGCGTCGCGCAGCTTCAGCAGTTCGGCGCGGATGAGTGCGGCGGCACCGACGTCGACGCCCCAGGTCGGTTGGCTAACGATCAAAAGTTGCGGCGCCGCGTCGATCTCGCGCCCGACGATGTACTTCTGCAAATTGCCGCCCGACAAGCTCTTTGCCGCCGCAGCGCTGCCGCCGGCCTTGACCTGGAAGCGGTTGATGATGTGTTCGGTGAGCCGGCGCAAATCGTTGCTGCGTATCCAGCCACTGCGCGACACCGGCGACAGGCGTGTCAGCAGCGTGTTCTGCGCCAAGCTCAGCGTGGGCACCGCGCCGCGGCCCAGGCGCTCTTCGGGCACGAAGTGCAAGCCGGCGTCGCGCCGCTTGCGTGGTGGCAGGCCCGCGATGTCGCGGCCAAAGAGCGTGATCGAGCCGGCTGTGGCACGCGTGTCCTCGCCCGAGAGCGCGCGCAAGAGTTCTTGCTGGCCGTTGCCTGAGACACCGGCCACGCCGAGGATTTCACCGGCACGTACATCGAAGCTCATGCTGCTGAGATGGGTGCCGAAAGGGTCGAGCTTGGGCAGGCTCAGGTCCTTCACCGCCAGCACCACCGCGCCCGGCGCGCGCGCCTCGTGCTTCAGCGCCGGTGGCTCGGCGCCGATCATCAGGCGCGACAGGCTGGCGTTGCTCTCCAGCGTGGGGTCGACCTCGCCGGTGACCTTGCCGCCGCGCAGCACGGTGCAGTGATGGCACAGCGCGCGGATCTCGTCGAGCTTGTGACTGATGTAGAGGATGCTGCAACCACGCGCGCTGAGCTGGCGCAGGGTGACGAAGAGTTTGTCCACCGCTTGCGGCGTGAGCACCGAGGTCGGCTCGTCAAGGATCAGCAGCTGCGGCTCGGTCAACAAGGCACGCACGATCTCGACGCGCTGGCGTTCACCTACTGAGAGCGTGTGCACAGGGCGCGCAGCGTCGACGTCCAGGCCGTAGGTGCTGGCCACCTCGCCGATGCGCCGCGTCACGTCAGCCAGGCTCATGCGTTTGTCCAGGCCGAGCCAGACGTTTTCGGCGGCGGTGAGCGTGTCAAACAGCGAGAAATGCTGGTAGACCATGCTGATGCCCAGCGCGCGCGCCTGCGCCGGGCTTTTGATGACCACGGCCTGGCCGTTCCAATGCACGGCGCCTTCGTCGGGCTGCACCGCGCCGTAGATGATCTTCATCAGCGTGCTCTTGCCAGCGCCGTTTTCGCCCAGCACGGCGTGGATCTCGCCGGGCTTGACGCGCAGGTTCACACGGTCGTTGGCGCGCACTGCCGGGTACTGTTTGCTGATGCCTGTGAGTTCAAGTCGCAAGCTAGTCATGGTGCTTCCTCAAAGCATGCGCCGGCCAGCGACCCAAACGCCACGCAGGTGGCGCTCGTCGGCCAACATCATCCAGGCGAAAACTTTTTCGTGCAGATCGCGCGCGGCGGCCTGGCGTGTGGTGTCGACGGCGTTGGCCGACCAGTTCCACAGGCAGACATCGGCCATGCAGCCGACGTCCAGACTGCCGACTTCGTGGTCGAGCTGCAAGGCCTTCGCGGCACCGCGCGTGGCGGCGTGCAAGGCGCTCCAGGCCGTGAGGCGCTGGCCGCGCAGCGCCTGCACCTTGTAGCCGTCGGCCAGCGTGCGCTGCATCGACAGGCTGGTGCCGCCACCCACGTCGCTGGCCACGCTCACCGCCACGCCGGCCTGGCGCAGGGCGCTCCAGTCGAGCAGGCCACTGCCCAGGAAGAGGTTGGAGCTGGGACAAAACGCGATCTGTGCGCCGTGCGCTTGCAGCACCGCGCGGTCCTTGTCGTCGAGCCAGATGCCGTGCGCCAGGACCGAGCGCGCATGCACCAACCCCGCAGCGACGTAGACATCCAGGTAGCTGCGCGCGTGCGGGAACAGTTCGCCGACCCAGCGCACTTCGTCCTGGTTTTCGGCGACGTGGGTTTGCATGTAGAGCGTGTCGTCGGCACGGCATAGCGCGCCGGCCATGGCCAGCTGCGCGGGCGTGCTGGTGGGGGCGAAACGCACCGTCACCGCATAGGTGTTGCGGCCTTGGCCGTGCCAGCGGTCAATGAGGTCGATGCAGTCGCGCTCCGCGTGGTGCACGTCGTCACGAAGACCGTCGGGCGCGTGGCGGTCCATCAAGACCTTGCCGCTGATGAGGCGCATGCCGCGCTGGCTGGCCGCTGCGAAGAGCGCGTCGACAGAAGCCTTGTGCACGGTGGGGAAGACCACCGCCGCCGTCGTGCCGTGCGCCAGCAGCGCGTCAAGAAAATGCGCGGCACCTGCTGCCGCCACGGCCGGGTCGGCCAGCGCGAGCTCGGCCGGGAAGGTGTAGCGCGAGAGCCAATCGAGCAGCGCTGTGCCATAGCTGGCCATCACGCCAACTTGGGCGCTGTGCACATGGGTGTCGATGAAGCCGGGCATCAACAGGCGACCGCGCTGGTCGTCGCGTTGCCACTGCGGGCCGGGCTCTTCGCTGCCTGGCAGCACCCCGGCGGTGCGGCCGTCGTCACCGATGAGCAGCCAGTGGTCGGCGCGCCAACGCACGCCGTGCAGGCCGGTGCTGCCCCAGACGGGCGTGTCGTCAAAGTCGAGCAGGTCGGCGCGCAGGGCGATCACGGGGGTTTGGGTGCTGTGTAAGCGGTAAGGTGCCGGGGCATCGTAACCACGCGCGCGCCGCATCTGCTAAGTTCCGGGTAAGTCCCGAGCTCGCCCTTCAGCCCCTTGTCCAACAGCATGCCCACACGCCCGATTCGCTTTTTCCACCGTGATGCGGTGGTCGCCGTCCACGACGCCGCACCGACGCGCACGGTGCTCGAATGGCTGCGTGAAGACGCGCACTGCACCGGCACCAAAGAGGGCTGCGCCGAGGGTGACTGCGGCGCCTGCACGGTCGTGCTCGGCCGGCTCGATTACGCAGGCGACTTGCAGTTGCAACCGGTCAACGCGTGCATCCAGTTCCTGCCCACACTCGACGGCAAGGCGCTCTTCACGGTCGAAGACTTGCGCGCGACGGACGGCACGCTGCACCCGGTGCAGCAGGCGATGGTGGCCTGCCACGGCTCGCAATGTGGCTTTTGCACGCCCGGTTTTGTGATGTCGCTGTGGGCTAACAGCGAGCGCCATGTGCCCGCCGGCACACGCGCCACGCGGCAAGAGTTGGCTGACGACCTTTCGGGCAACCTGTGTCGCTGCACTGGCTACCGGCCCATCCTCGACGCCGGTGAGCAGGCCTTCGACTTGCCCGCCGCGCCGCTGCACCGCGCGCCCGTGGTGGCGGCCTTGCGCGGCTTGCAAGCCGACCCGGCGCTGGCGTATGGCGACGGCTTCTTCGCACCGCGCACGCTGCAAGACTTCGCCGCGCTGCGTCTGGCCCACCCAGACGCGCATGTGCTCGCCGGCAGCACCGACATGGGCCTGTGGGTGACGAAGCAGTTCCGCGCGCTGCCCAAGCTCATCGCCATCGGTGAAGTGGCCGAGCTGCGCCGCGTTGAAGAGCATGGCGGCGTGCTGCACATCGGCGCGGCGGCCTCGCTTGAAGACGCCTGGCGCGCGCTCGCCGCACGCTGGCCGCACCTGCGCGAGCTGTGGCTGCGATTCGCTTCGCTGCCCATTCGTGAGGCCGGCACCATGGGCGGCAACGTCGCCAATGGCTCGCCCATCGGCGACTCAGCCCCCGCCTTGATCGCCCTGGACGCGCGCGTCGTGCTGCGCCGTGGTGAGGCTGTGCGCGCGATGCCGCTGCAAGACTTTTACGTCGGCTACATGAAAAACCAGCTTGAAGCGGGCGAGTTTGTGCAGGCGCTGGAAGTGCCGTTATCGGCTGCTAACGTTCAAGTGCGTGGCTACAAAATCAGCAAGCGTTTTGACTGCGACATTTCGGCGGTGTGCGCGGTATTCGCGCTGGCGCTAGATGGTGGACGCGTCAGCCACGTGCGCTTGGCTTTCGGCGGCATGGCGGCGGTCGTCAAACGCGCCGCTGCTGCCGAGGCCGCGATGCTCGGCCAGCCGTGGAGCGAGACGACGCTGCAAGCCGCGATGGCCGCACTGACCACCGACTTCCAACCGCTCAGCGACATGCGTGCGAGCAGCACCTACCGCATGCAGGTCTCGCAAAACCTGCTGCGCCGTTTCTGGCTTGAGACGCGGCCTCATGACGCCCTGCCCGCCAGCGCAACAAGCGTCTGGCACCGCGAGGGCGTGGCATGAACAAGCCTCACGAGTTGCCCGCCACCACGCGCGCACCGCTGGGCGCCGCACTTCCGCATGAGTCGGCGCATCTGCACGTGGCGGGCGCCGCGCCCTACACCGACGACATCCCCGAGCTGAGCGGCACGCTGCATGCGGCGCTGGGCCTCTCGCCCGTGGCGCATGGCATCTTGCGCGGCGTCGACATCGCCCGTGTGCGCGCCATGCCCGGCGTGGTGGATGTTTTCACCGCAGGCGACATCCCCGGCGACAATGAGTGCGGCTCGCTCGTCAAAGACGACCCCATCCTTGCCGGCCCGCCCGCGCAGGCGGGCACACGAGCAGGCCCGGGTGCCAGGCTGCGCTATCTGGGGCAACCCGTCTATGCGGTGGTGGCCACCACACGCGACGCCGCGCGCCGCGCGGCGGCCATCGCGCGCGAGGTCATCACGTTTGAGACGCTAACGCCCATCCTGACTCCTCAAGCCGCGCACGCTGCCGGCCAATACGTGGTGCCTCCCATGCATTTGTCGCGTGGTGATGCGGCGGCTGCTTTGGCCAGCGCGCCGCACCGCTTCCAGATGCCCCTGGACGTCGGCGGCCAGGAGCAGTTCTATCTGGAAGGCCAGATCTCGTACGCCGTGCCGGCTGAGGACGGCGGCATGAAGGTCTACTGCTCGACCCAGCATCCCAGTGAGATGCAGCACCTGGTGGCGCACGCGCTGCACATCCGCGACAACGCCGTGCAGGTGGTGTGCCGGCGCATGGGCGGCGGCTTTGGCGGCAAGGAGTCACAGTCGGCGCTCTTCGCCTGCGTCGCCGCCGTGGCGGCGGTGCGGCTCGCGCGGCCGGTGAAGCTGCGTGTGGACCGCGACGACGACTTCCTCATCACCGGGCGGCGGCACTGTTTTCACTATCAGATGGACATCGGCCACGACGACGAGGGCCGCATCCTCGGCGCCGAAGTCACCATGGTCTCGCGCGCCGGGCACAGCGCCGACCTGTCCGGCCCGGTGATGACGCGCGCGCTGTGCCACTTCGACAACGCCTACTGGCTTCCCGCTGTGGCCATGCACGGGTTTTCAGGCAAGACGAATACGCAGAGCAACACGGCCTTCCGTGGTTTCGGCGGACCGCAGGGCGCTATCGCCATCGAAGCCGCACTCGACTCGGTGGCGCGCCGCCTCGCGCTCGACCCGGTCGCTGTGCGCCGCGCCAACTATTACGGCGTCGACAGCAACCACACCACACCCTACGGCCAACGCGTCATCGATAACGTCATGCATGAGCTGACAGATCAGCTGCTCGCCAGCAGCGACTACGCCGCGCGGCGCGAGGCCGTGGCGATGTTCAATGCCACCAGCCCGGTGTTGAAGAAAGGCATCGCCTTCACACCGCTGAAGTTCGGCATCTCCTTCAACGTCACGCACCTGAACCAGGCCGGCGCACTGGTGCACGTCTACACCGACGGCTCGGTGCTGGTGAACCACGGCGGCACCGAAATGGGCCAGGGCCTGAACACCAAGGTCGCACAGGTGGTGGCGCATGAACTCGGCGTGCCACTCGCTAGCGTGCGTGTGAGTGCCGCCGACACCGACAAGGTGGCCAACACGTCGGCCACCGCCGCGTCGACCGGCAGCGACCTCAACGGCAAGGCCGCGCAAGACGCGGCGCGGCAGATCCGCCAGCGCCTCGACGCCTTCACCGCCGGCCGCCGCCTGCCGTGGCCTGAGCTCGTGCAGCAGGCCTATATGGCGCGGGTGCAACTCTGGAGCGACGGCTTCTACGCCACGCCGGGCTTGAGCTGGGACCGCCAGACCATGCAGGGCCACCCCTTCTTCTATTTCGCCTATGGCGCGGCGGTGAGCGAGGTGCTGATCGACACGCTCAGCGGTGAGTGGAAACTCTTGCGTACCGATGTGCTGCACGACGTTGGCACGTCACTGAACCCCGCCGTCGACATCGGCCAGATCGAAGGCGCGTTCATCCAGGGCATGGGCTGGTTGACGATGGAAGAGTTGGTCTGGCACCCGATCAGCGGCATGCTGAGCACCCACGCGCCCAGCACCTACAAGATCCCCACCGCCAACGACTGCCCGAGCGACTTTCGCGTGGCGCTCTTCACGCGGCCCAACGTGCACGACAGCATCCACCGCAGCAAGGCCGTCGGCGAGCCGCCGCTCCTGCTGCCGTTCTCCGTGTTCTTCGCCATCCGCGATGCCATCTCGGCCGTCGGTGCGCACCGTGTCGACCCGCCGCTGCGCGCGCCGGCCACCTGCGAGGCCATCTTAAGCGCCATTTCGGCGGTGCGTGCATCTTCGGCGTTAGCGCCGGCATGAACTTACAGGCCGCCGCGCTGCGCTGGCGCGCACTTGCACGCCAGGCGGTGGTGGTGGAAGTCACCACCACGCAAGGCTCGGTGCCACGCGAAAGCGGCACCCGCATGCTGGTGGCCGTGGACGAGGTGCTGGGTACGGTCGGCGGCGGCCATCTTGAGTTGCTGGCCATTGCGCAGGCGCGACAGATGCTCATCGCGAACGCAACGGCTGCGCAAGAAACTCCTCAGGAAGTCCATTACCCCCTCGGCCCCAAGCTCGGCCAGTGCTGCGGCGGCGCGCTAACGCTGCGCTTCACGCCCCTGGTGACGGACGAGCCTGCCGCCTGGCCTGCACCCGCGCCGCGCTTTCACTTGCAGCTTTACGGCGCCGGCCATGTCGGGCGCGCCATCGTCAAGTTGCTTGAAAACATCCCCTGCCGCGTGGACTGGATCGACGAGCGCGAAGACCAATTCCCCAGCGGCGAGTTGCCGTCGCACATCCAAAAAGCGTGCGTCGAGCCCGTCGAAGCCGAAGTCACCACCGCGCCACCCGGCGCCATGTTCCTGGTGCTCACCCACAGCCATGATCTGGACCTGGCCATCACCGAGGCCATTCTCAAGCGCGGTGACTTTGCCTTTGCTGGGCTCATCGGCTCGAAGACCAAAGCCGCGCGCTTTCGCCACCGCTTCGAAGCGCGCGGCATCGACCCCGCGCTGATCGACAGGCTGCATTGCCCCATCGGCCTGCCAGGCATTGAAGGCAAAGAGCCCGAGGTGATTGCCGTGGCCGTGGTGGCGCAGTTGCTGCGCGCGGCGCCGCTGTGAGCACCGCGCCGGCCGGCTACTCGGGCACACCGCTCGTGAAAAAGCTGGGCATCAAGCCCGGCATGTGCGTGCTGCTGGCGCACGCGCCGGCGGGCTACACGCACACGCTGGGCGCGCTTCCAGCCGGGCTGGCGTGGGCGCAGCGCGCGGACCCCACGGTCGACCTCGTGCAGCACTTCAGCCACCAACGCAGCGAACTGGCCCCCGCGCTGGAGGACTACCGCGCGCGCTTGCGCGGCGACGCCGTGCTCTGGATCTCGTGGCCGAAGAAGGCCTCGAAGTTGCACACCGACATCACCGAAGACACCGTGCGCGAGCTGGCGCTGCCCCTGGGCTGGGTCGACGTGAAGGTCTGCGCGGTGGATGCGGTGTGGTCGGGTTTGAAGCTGGTGGTGCGCAAGACATTGCGCTGAACGGCGTTGGGTGCCACCTGCTGTGTGAGGTGGTGATCAAGTCGGCACCGCTGCGGCCGATATGCCGGCCATACCGATTGCGCATCGAAGGCTCCCCATGCATCCCCGTGTCATCACCGCACTGTTCGCCGGCCTGGCGAGCCTGCCCCTGGCGGCCGCCGTCGTCACCTCCAACGATGCCACCTGCCACGCCGGCACCAGCCGCATCTTCAGCGTCACCGCCGACGGCGCGCTGGGCTGCTTGCTGGCGGGGGCCGGCAACATCAACGGCAACAACCAAGGCGATGCAGGCTTCATCGCGCAGGGTTGGGCGTTTGTCGATGCGTCGGACAACAGCGCCGGCGCCCACAACGGCTGG
>JANMMH010000302.1:0-3117 GCA_031373055.1 Rubrivivax sp.
CTGCTTGGACAGCGCCCGCAACGCCCGCGCAGCGTCAGCATCCAGTTCAATCTTCTCGGCAACTCGCATCGCTCCAGCCTCCTGGGCGATTGGAGTATGCCGGGAACTTTAAGTTCCATTACTTTGAGCGCAGTGCACTAGTTCCCCACCAGCGCCAAGTCTCGAGCTGCCTTGACGATGGGTTTGGCCCAGGCGGGTGTGCGCTGCAAGTCTGCCAGCGCCAGCGGGAACTGCACGACACGGGAGCGCAGGTGCAACACAAGCTGCGGGTCCTTAACCGCTTGGCCGGTTGAGGCCTCGGCACTGTTGTCGAAGACCCGCAGCTCAAACAATTGCGGCATCAGCTCGATGAGGTGAAGCGGCGCATGCAGCCAGCGCTCGCGTATCTTGGCTTCGGGAATAGTGTGGCCGCCAGCAGCCACCCGTTTGGCCACACGACGGATGTGTTGTTCAGCGGACGACAAGCCGCAAAACCACATCAGCACGTCGTGCGTGCGCGACGCCGCTGCGATGCGTTGCGTCATCGTGGCGCCGCCCAAGGTGGTCTCGAAGGCGTGGCTGTGGCCGGCAGCGACGGCTCTGTCGAGCAAGTCCAACCCATGTTGCCAGGCCAGCGCATTGGCCTCGGGCAAGGCCAGGCCGACTTGCTCCATCAGCAGGCGTGTGTAGGCGTCGGGGTTGAACCAGGTCATGCCCGCGCGGCGCAGCATCACGTTGCCGCCAATGGAGCTCTTGCCCGCACCGTTGACGCCGGCCAGTACCAGCAGCACAGGCCTCATGGCTTGGGCCGTTGCCCTAGGCCGAGCTGGCAAAGGCAAGGCGGGCTTTGAAGCGCGTTTTGACAGTTCGTTCGTTGCTGGCCGCTTTGCAGGGGCAGCAGGGCGCTTGCCGGCCATGGGCAGGTCAGTAGCTGCGGCCCGCGATCACTTTGCCCTTCAGTGCCAGTGGCGCGGCGTAGGCCTGCCGCAGCCGGGCGCCGGCGTCGGCTTGCCGCAGCACGGCCAAGTCGGCATCAAAGGCCTGACTCAGCACGTCGAGCTTGTGCGCCTTGTCGCGCATGGCACTCTCGGCCAACTCGGTGAGCCGGCGAAATTCCTGCAGCGACAAGATCACTGCCTCGGGCTGATCGTGGTTGGTCATGAGCAGCGTGCCGGCCGCACCGACGCCCTTCATCACGCCGCGCCAGCCTTCACGCTTGACGTCTGAGACGGGCTTGCGCTGCAGTTGCTCAAGCCCGGTGGGGGCGACGTGCGGGGCGGCAGCGGACATGACGGACTCCCATGGCGGTTGGACGATGAGGCCAATATAGGCCAAATAGCCTATCTAGGCAACTTGGTACTGTCGAGACTATTGGTACATATAGGCTATTTAGCCTACATTGGGAAAATTTGGCGCTCGCAGGGCGGGCGCGGCACCTGCTTCACGTTTTTGACCGGCGCTTGGGCGCTGGCGAGAGCGGCCTGCAGCTGGCGCTGCGTTTGCGCGTGCGGCATCCCATAGCATTTGCCGTCCTTACGGGCGAAACCGACGCCCAACACGTGCAGGCCGTGCGCGACGCCGGCCTGCCACTGCGGGTCAAGCCCCTGCGCCTGGCACGCCTGCGCGCGCAGCTCGAAGCGATGCTGGCGCAGCCACCCAGCCAAAGCTAACAAACTAACGAAACGGTGTTACCGGCGTGCCGTCCAAGCCCACGCAGAGAAGGGGAAAAGAGGGGACGCAATCCTCAAATTCAGTTGCTCTCGGCTGTTGACGGTGCAGCGTTTGAAATCAGCGAAAGGGATTGACCACGGTCAAGACGTTGTCGATCACCTGCCCGTGTTGCAAGTCTTCAGTCAACACCGTGCTGCAACGCGCTTCGATCGCGGCGGCGGCAATCTGGCAATCCCAGAACGACAAGCCGTAGCGTGTGCGCAAGTGCAGGGCGGTGGCCACGACGGCGGCATTGGCTGGTTGCAAAAGGGTGCGTGCGAACATGGCACGCAGATTCGACTGAATCCAGGCGTCAGGCCGTTTGTTGCGCAGCATCACGTTGTAGTACTCCGCCACGACTTGGGGACTGATGACCCACAAGCGACGCGATGTCAGCAACGACAAAGCCTGTGGGTGCCTTGGGTCGCCCGGCGCTTGCAGATGGGCATAGACCCAGATAGTGGTATCAACAAATGCCTCGGCAGAGGCTGGTATGCCAGCTTCGGTGGCAGACCCTTGCTCAGCCACGCCGGGCATTGCGTTGGTCCCGGCTGGGCATCACCACCACATCCACCTCGGCGATCTGAAAAGCCGGCAGGCGCGCAGCGCGAGGCGAGCGCGCGCGCGCCGAATCTGTGGTGTCAGGCACCAAGCGAACGGGGCGCAAGACAATTTCGCCGCTTCCGCGCTCTTCCAATTCGAAGTGTTTGCCCGAGTACTTTTTCCCCAGCGTGAGTTGGCCGCTGGTGCCGACGGTCTTCAGCATGGCTGCTTTCATGGTGCATGATTTTTCGATTCTATGATTTCTTGCCTAAGAACACAGGACGCAAGCCTTTTGCTCCCTCTGGTCCTCTCAACGTGTCGGCGTCAACCGTGCGCAACCCAACCCCGGCCGCGCAGCCGCCAACGCCGCCTGCGTGCGGCTGGACACGCCCAGCGCGCGCAGCACCTCGGTGACGTGGGCCTTGACGTTGCGCTCGGCCAGGCCGAGCTCGCGGCAGATGATCTTGTTGGGCATGCCGCGCGCGATGAGCTCCAGCACCTCCAGTGTCAACACCGTCACCGATGCGGCCAGCGCCTGCATCACATGTCGCACCGGTTCGCGAATCAGCGTGTAGTCGTCGACGACGAGAAGCTTCATGAAGCGAGTCTACGCACCAAGGGCGCCGGCTTTCACTGGCAAGCTGAAGCCTCTTGGTGCCGGCCCTTTTGGGCCGACCCTGCGAGCCGGGGCCTTAGCGACGCACTGCCCGCCACGAGACCAGCCGGGGTGGGGGTGGCCGGCGCAGCGCATAAGCATGGCGCTGTTTGCATTGAGTAGTGATCGCGCTCAAGCGCCGACGGCCATGGCCAATAGCCGATCGGGTTTGAGGCCGCCCTTAGAGTTGGCGTCCAGCGCCCTGAACCAGCCGGTGTAGTTGGCCAGGT